>CAYNNP010000051.1:0-29936 GCA_964398215.1 uncultured Pirellulaceae bacterium
ACACTGAAAAAATCGAAAGGATTGCGGTCAAAGTTGTGGGTAAAGACAAGGGCTTACGCCCAAGGCTACAGCATGTCGCCACTCCGTGGCTGGTTTTCTCTCGGTTTCATCCAGTCGCACAAACGAATCTTGATACATTGTGCCAAAAGCGCAACTTCAAAAAGCGTGAGCGAGGGACCACGTGAATCCCCCGCTGACGCGTTTTGGAATTGCGCTTTTTGATGTGGCCTTTGGTTGTAGGCCGGACCAAGGACGCGATACGTGCCGGAACAGCGCAAACGCGTCCATTGTGTCGCAGAGATTGCGCTATTAACAACGTTTCTACTTGCGTCCGAAGTTCCGGCAATTGCAGCGTTTGCTCGGTCCGGCCTACCCGAAGAACGCAATCAATCTTGACCCGGTCCCTCGCTCACGCGTCGGGTTACCATTTCTTCAGGCATCTCAGCTTGAAACAATGTCTTGCCCTACGGCGATTTTCCCGTCGTTTCACGATGGGATCTCGATCGTCTACAATCTGGGCCACGATAACTGCGATGAAAAACCACTTGGATTCCGCTTGGCCATACCGGAACAAGTTTTTCGGTCCTGACCCTCCCCGTAGAGCATTCGAATCATGAACGATTCAGACAACGATGACGCCTCAGCCGAAGTGGATACGGCGATTCAGCATACTGAAGTTTCGTTGCGTTACGCTGGCGAGAGTCGTTACATCACGGACGGAAACGACGGCCAGCTTGCGTTGTTTGGCAACTTGCAGCGCGATGCGGTGCATCTGGATGGTGTCATCCGTAATCCCATTCGATTGCGCGAAGCTCTTTCGGCGATGTATCAAGTCGTCGGCAGTGACTACCGCTATGTGCCCAAAGACCGCACTGCCTACCATGCCTTCAAACGCATGCGCCGCGAATCGGCGAACCAAGGATCTTGGCGTGCTCAACAAGCCTATTACGATTGGCTTAGCCGAAACGATCCGCAAGCGTTTTTGATTTTGGATCCGGTGATCTCGGTTCACCCTGACAAAGTGTTCTTTGAAGTGTTCAGCAAGGACGAAGGCACTTATGCGAACTTGTCAGTTTCGATGGACGCGTTCGACCTGACAGGCGATCCGGTTTGTGGAACAACCAACATCGACTTTAGCCAACAACTTCACCAGAGCATCTCGCGTTTTCGCAGCTATCGAGAAACTCGGCTTACGATTGGTCAACAAGGGGTTGCCGTCGATACGGAAGGAGCCGACCAAGTACTTGAAAAGAAGATTAAGATTCCGGACTCATGGTTGCGTGGTTTTTTGCAAGTCCAAACGGCGGCGCTGCTGCCAACGGATTCTTTTTCAATCTCGCCAATCGACTTGTACAACGCACTTCGTCACTTGCGGATGAATGGTGACCAGAAGGGTAAACGTCGCGGTCTGCGGATCGAGTTGGTGCCGGATGAAAAACCTCGGTTGGTTCTTGAGCCTTGGGAAACAGTAATCGAAACTTCGCAAGCAACCTACACGGGGCGCGAAGCCAAGGTGATTCGTGTTTGGGGGCGTCGGCGACTATCACTTTTGCGGCGCATGTTGCCACTGGTCCAATCGGTTGACGTTCATTTGACTGGCAGCGGCTTGCCCAGTTTCTGGGTACTGAAAGCCGACAAGATGACTTTCACGATGGGCATCACGGGCTTTACCGCATCGAATTGGTCCAAAGCACTGGACTTCGATCTCTTGCTGCCTCGCTCGATCGACACAAAAAAGTCCGGCAAAGCACCGCTGAAAAAGATCGTTGAACACTTGTCAAAGAATTGGCAAGATGACGAATCGGGGCTCGAAAAAGCGACCAATCTGAAAGGCGAAGAACTGATTCAGAACATTCAACTTGGTTGCCAACACGGCCAATTGATGTTTGATGTTCCCGAGCGTGTCTATCGGCTACGACCGCTAACGGAAGTTCCATTGGATTTTGATCGCCTGGAATTCCGCAGCGGTTTTGAACGGTCTGCTCATGACCTTTTCCACCGAAAAAATGCCGTTTCGATCGTTGGCGAGAATCGGATTTATGGATCGGGCCTCGAATTGACTGGCAAGGCGGAGGTCAAGGAAGACAAGCGCGAATACCGTCCTCAGATTTTGGTTAGCGATGATGGTTTTGTGGGCCGAGCGGAATGCACTTGCAATCAGTTTCGCACCCAAGGACTGAAGGCTGGTCCATGCACTCACTTGATCGCACTGAGGCTGGCGCATGCGGTTCGGCAGCGGGAACGGCGATCGGGTGCCGACACTGCGATTCAAGTAGAAACACGGACCTACAGCAAACGTACCGACGGAAAAGAGCACGTGTATCAACTTTCGCTGAATCGACAACGATTAAAGATACGCTGGGGTAACGTTGGTGAAAAAACCCGAATTCAACACCTGCACTTCGCCACGGTTGATGAGTCTCGCGAGGACTATTTGGCTCGCTTGAAGGACTTGGCGGATCTTGGCTACTTAGACGCGAGCGCGGAGTAACACCGATGGCACGAGCACGAATCGATCTCGATACACTTTGGCGCGAAATTGAGCAAGCGGGAAGCGTGGATGCTTACGTCGACGCGCAGTTGCAGGCGCATGGATTCATGGTTCAACGCAGCGAGACTGACAACATGTCGGCTCGCGAACTAAAGACATTCAAGGAACAACTGAAAAAGGAAGCAGAGGAGCGTGCGCGTTTGCGACGTGAGGCCTGGAGGGCGTATCGCAGCAAACACATTGTGCACCTTGGCGAAGGGGTTTTCTGGAACGATTCGTATGACTGGGACAAATGGGATCTGGACAACGCGGAAGAACGGGCCGCCGAAAACGAGCTTCCGCCGATTGATTCAGTGAAAACGTTGGCAGAGCTGCTTGAGCTTTCGATTCCTCAATTGCGTTGGCTCTGTTACCACCGCGAGGTTGCGGAAAAAATTCACTACACGCGTTTTACAATCCCAAAACACGATGGCAGCGATCGCAATATTTGGGCGCCATTGCCGATTCTGAAAAAGACTCAGCGATGGGTTCTGCAGAACATTGTCGAACGCCTGTTGGTACATGGCGCCGTGCACGGGTTCCTTGCTGGCAGGTCGATTGCTACCAACGCAAGCCAGCACACAAACTCTGATATCGTCCTAAAAATGGACATGAAAGACTTCTTTCCCACCATCACGTTCCGGCGCGTGAAAGGACTGTTTCGCAAAGCTGGATATCGGGAACAGATCGCAACGTTGCTGGCGCTGTTGTGCACGGAGTCGCCGCGAGAGGTTGTGTCGCATGGTGGCAAAGAGTATTTCGTCGCAATGGGACCACGATGTCTGCCACAAGGGGCGCCGACCAGTCCAGGTATCACCAATGTGATTTGCATGAAACTGGATCAACGACTGACCGGCTTTGCAAAGAAACTGGGCTGGCGTTACACGAGATACGCAGATGACATGACGTTCAGTTTGCCAAGCGGACACAAAGGGAAACCGGCGACCGGAAAACTAATCGGGATGGTCGATCGAATTGTTGCAGAAGAAGGGTTTACAGTTCATCCAGGCAAAACACGCTTGGCGAGAACCGGCAGGCGACAAACGGTCACTGGTTTGGTCGTCAACGGCGAAGGCCCGCCACGAACATCGCGCCAAGTGCGTCGCCAACTGCGTGCTGCTATTCACAACCATTCGCAGGGCAAGCCGCTGCGCAACGACGAAACAATTGATACGCTTCGCGGCTATGCGGCATTCATCGCCATGACCGATCCGAAAGCGGGCGGCGAATTCTTGAAACAGATCAACGGTTTGGCGAGCTAGAAGCACCCTGCGGCTCAAGTTTTGGAGCTGCGCTTTTTCATGTGGTGTTTGGTTGTAGGCCGGACCAAGGACGCGGCACGTGCCGGAACAGCGCAAACGCCTCCATTGTGTCGCAGAGATTACACTACCAACGACGTTTCTACTTGCGTTCGAAGTTCCGGCAATTGCAGCGTTTGCTCGGTCCGGCCTACCAGCGGGGCTGAATGGATTACGACTGCTGAGAAGCGAACTCGCGCAACGGCTTGGGCAATGGAAAGTGCACGGATTCTTCGCGGATGACTTGCGTTTCCACCTCGGCATCAAAATTTTCCACAAGCCAATCAATCGTTGATTGAACAACCGACTCTGGTGCGCTTGCACCGGCGGTGATCAAAACGGTCTGGGCATCGCTGAACTGTTCCAGCGTCAAATCTTGTGGACCATCAACCAGATACGACTGCTTGTCTTCCTCTTTGGCCAGCTCTTTCAATCGCTGTGAGTTACTGCTGTTCTGGCTGCCCAACACGACAACAACATCAACCCGTTCGGAAAGCACGCGGACGGCTTCCTGTCGATTCTGGGTCGCGTAACAAATGTCGCCTTTGGGAGGACTTTTGATATCTGGAAATCGCTGCTTCAGGCGAGCAATGATTTTATTGGCATCGTCCACACTGAGAGTTGTTTGGGTCAAGTACGCGAGCTTTGCATCATTGGCAACTGTCAATTGATCCACATCATTTTCATCTTCAACCAACACGATCGCCTCAGGAGCCTCGCCCATCGTGCCAATGACTTCATCGTGCCCTTCGTGTCCAATCAGGACAATCGTAAATCCTTCTTTCGCGTATTTGATCGCTTCTAAGTGTACCTTGGTCACCAATGGGCAAGTCGCGTCCAATGCGTTCAGGTTTCGACTACGAGCAGCCTCGCGTACCGCGGGAGAAACACCATGTGCCGAAAACAGCAAAACACTGCCTTCGGGAACTTCATCGATCGTGTCAACAAACACCGCGCCCCGGTCTTTGAAAGTATTGACAACGTACTGGTTGTGAACGATCTCGTGATAGACGTACACCGGTGCACCAAACTTCTTGAGAGTCAGGTCCAGCGAGTCGATTGCCATATTCACGCCTGCACAGAAACCACGTGGGGCGGCCAAGATGATTTTCATTGTTGTTTCGTTACGCTACGCTAGGTAAAGAGTGGTTGCAGTGCTTTGGTGATGATTCGTCACACCGCTGTACAGGATAACCGCGAGAATAGTGTTTCGTCTAACCGAGAATGAACATCGACCTTCAACAGGCCCGCAAATCCTGCCAACGATTGGCGAAATCCCACTACGAGAATTTTGTGGTGGCAAGTGTTTTACTGCCGAAACGTCTGCGTCAGCCATTTTTCGACGTCTATGCGTTTTGTCGTACGGCAGACGATTTGGCGGATGAGTCTCCCTCACCCACGATTGCACTCGAGCGTCTGGATGATTTCCAGCAACAGTTGAACGATTCGTTTGCCGGCAACCCGCCTCCAAACGAGTTTTTGGCGTTGGCCGACACGATCCAGAGACATGATCTACCCAAGCAGCCGTTTGATGATCTGTTAAGTGCGTTTCGCCAAGACCAAGTCAAGACTCGCTACCAGGACATCGATGAAGTCTTTGACTATTGCAAACGCAGTGCGAACCCTGTTGGGCGAATCGTATTGTCGCTGGCAGATGCTTGTAGTGATAAGAACGCTGCACTTTCAGACAAAATTTGCACGGGGCTGCAACTAGCGAACTTTTGGCAAGACGTAAAACGTGACCGAGCGATTGGACGCGTGTATTTGCCCCAAGACGAAATGCAGCAGTTCAATGTTTCTGATCAAATGCTGGACTTGGATCAAACGCCTGTTGAGCTGCGCGGTTTATTAAAGAGCGAATGTGATCGCGCAGAATCACTTTTTCGCGACGGCTTGCCGCTGGTTGAGTCAGTACCATCGTGGCTGCGAAAAGACATCAAGCTCTTTGCTCATGGCGGATTGGAAACACTTCGCGCGATTCGCAATGTCGATTTTGACGTTTTACGCAAGCGTCCAAAGGTATCCAAGGCCGCACAAATTGGTTTGATTGCCCGAGCGATGATCGGTCTGCTGTAGTTTCGACTCATTAACTTTGCCAATCCGCTATGATGCGGTTGGTGAAATCTTGCCACCGTGCCGTTGAATATCAAACCGATGAACTGATGTCTGTTTCCGTCTCCATTGCCGAGAGCTATCGAGAAGTGCGCCGGATTTCTCGCCGTAGTGGGAGCAATTTTTATCGCTCTTTCTGGTTGCTGCCCAAGCAAAAACGCAATGCGATGTGCGCCTTGTATGCGTTTGCGCGGATCACGGATGATTTGGGGGACTGCGATCAGCCCGTTGCACTACGAACACATTGGCTGGAGTGGTGGCGCCAAACACTTGCGTTGAATTTCGTTGACAACGCCGACCCGAACACCGTTCTCTTTGCAGATCAGCGTCCTGAAGAACAAGCATCGTGGAAGATCGACGTCCCAAGCTTTGCCGCTCGGATCATTCCTGCACTACGCGACGCACATCGCTGTTATCAGATTCCAAAGCGATATTTCCTGGAAATCACTGACGGGGTTTTAGCTGATCAACAGAAAACGCGTTTTGATACCTACGAACAGCTGGAGCACTACTGTTACCTTGTCGCGTCCGCGATCGGGCTGGCCTGCTTGCACATTTGGGGATTCGATGAACTGCCGGAAAAACCAGCCGTCGATTGTGGGCTGGCATTCCAACTGACGAATATTCTGCGTGACGTTTCAGAAGACGCTGCGCGCGGGCGAATCTATTTGCCACGCCAACACTATGAACTGCATGGCCTGTGCGAAGACGATCTATTGAAACCACGACCAGACGATCGCCTGCGTTGCCTGATTGAAGATGAAGTCGAAAGAGCGATCGCGTTGTACAATTCGGGATGGAAAATCTGGGATTCGCTGGGGCCAGATGGCAAGCCAATGTTCAGCATGATGTGGAGAACTTATCGCAGGTTGTTGGACCATATCGCAGCAGACCCACGATCAGTTGCGACGCGGCGTGTCACGTTGTCACGGAAAGAAAAATTCGGCTTGGTCTCTCGGCATTTCATCCCGCCATTGTACCGAGCGCTGCCGGTGCCGCCTGCTGAAGTATCTTCGCCGTGAAGCACATGCGTGTTGTTATCGTTGGCGGAGGACTGGCCGGTTTATCGGCAGCAGAATCGCTCGCCCGGCATAACGCCCAGGACATACAGGTCACACTTGTCGAGGCCAAGCGTTCTGCCGGAGGACGCGCAGGATCATTCATCGATCCCGCATCTGGCGAAACAGTGGACTATTGCCAGCATGTTGCGATGGGGTGCTGCACGAATTTCTTAAGCCTGTTTGAACGCTGCGGCCTCGGTGAGCAGTTTCACCAGTACAAAGAACTCACGTTCCTCCATCCCGATCATGCCGCTAGCCGATTCGCACCGTCAACTGTCTTGCCGCCGCCGCTTCACTTAAGCAAGACGATCGGTGCCTTGAAGTATTTGACAGGCAAGCAAAAACGTGAGGTTCGTTCTGGGCTGTGGCGACTGATGCGGACGCCAGCCGGTCGACTTGGAACTGTCAAGGCAAAGGATTGGCTGGATTCGAACGGCCAGTCGCCTGAAACAATCCTGCGCTTCTGGGATGTGATTCTGGTCAGTGCTTTGGGAGAGCAAACGGCGGCGGTATCCATGGCTGCCGCGCGCAAAGTGTTAGTTGATGGTTTCACGGCGGCAAAAGGCGCTTCGGATGTTTACGTGCCAAAAATTCCGCTTTCCGAATTGGTTGGCGGCAAACTGCTGGCGCGAATCGAGAACTTAGGCGTCAAAGTAATCACGAAAAAACCGGTTCGACAAGTTTGCGACGCAAACGATCTTCCTTCAATTCGGCTATCGGATGAAACGGAATTGGTTGCCGAACACGTGATCTGCGCGGTGCCCTGGTACCGACTACAGGATATCTTGTGCAAACGGATCGCAGCGCGGATACCGGATTTAAAATCAATTGGCGAGTTCCCTGCCTCTCCGATCACGGGACTTCATCTTTGGTTTGACCAAGAGTTCACTGACTTGCCACACGCCGTCATGGTTGGGACCATTTCTCAGTGGTTGTTTCGCGACCCAACCAATAGCGACACAAGCGATTCGGAGCACTACTACCAAGTTGTCATCAGTGCTTCGCAGGAAGCTCGCCAACTTGGCAAAGATGATCTGATCGATCAAGTCGTCGCAGAAATCCAAAATGCCTTTCCACGTGCAAAACAAGCCAAGCTTTTGCGTGCTCGAATCGTAACGGATCCTAAAAGCGTTTTTTCCGTATGCCCTGACGTTGAAGCCAAACGGCCTGCATCGACAACCCCACTGAACTGGCTGCACTTAGCAGGCGACTGGACCCTAACCGGTTGGCCGGCCACGATGGAAGGCGCCGTAATCAGTGGTGCCCTTGCAGCAAATAGCATACGAAAACAGTGCAGACTTCCTGAGCAAACGATTGATCCAGGACTGAAACAAAGCTGGCTGAGCCGTCTGTTGATTCGCTGACGCAAAATCAATTTCAAGAATTGATCCATAAACGAAGCCGACGCAGAACCGAAGGCTTCTTGATGACCTGTTTTGGATGAACCGCTGACTCAGTGTCTTGCGCGAGACCATCGGCCACATCGCTTTCGTCTGACGACAGTGCTTCTTCGATGCTCTCTTCTATCGACTCAGTGGTTTCAAGGAGTGCTTCAGCTGCCGGATCTGACAGAGCACTTTGCCCCAGTTCATCAATGATGACTTCTGGTTCTTGAGGGGCACCCATGATGCTGCCTTCATCTGGAATCGAAATCAGGTCCGCTGGGTTATTCCACGTGTCGGCGTGCATCATCGGTTCAAACGTACAGGGATCAACGGTAATTCCGGATTGATATCCCCCCATAAGTGGTCGTTCGGAATCTTGAATTCCGCCATCAAACGACAATGGGTTGCTATTGGAGCCGATTGGAATGCCGGAATAAATTGGACTTGGGCTGCCTAGATAGTTGCTCAGCAACGCCGAAAACGGTGAAACGAAAATTGGCGCGGCCCCTGGGAACCGCGGCGGGTCTCCAGACACAAGGTTCGGCAGCGAACGACGGAACGGCAAATTATTGTTCAACACAATCGGATCGCCGGCTTCAAGATCAAACTGCAAAAAGTAGGTCGTCGCGAGTGAGTCCAACAATCCGTTTGCATCTGCGTCGCTTGCCCCCAGCAAAACAGGGCTGCCCAGGCCTGTCGGGTCAAAGGATCCACTATCCAGAAAATCAAGATCAAGGTCGTAGCCTGCAGGCGCGGTGACTGTGATGACGTAAGTTCCTGGAACGGTGCCAAAGAACTGATAGTCTCCGTCTGCACCATCATCGATAAGGTTCACGGATCCTGGCGCAGGGCCAGCAACCGAGATAGCGCCACCTGTCAACACTTCACCGGTAACGACGTCATAGAAGAAACCCGTTGGGTCAATCTCGATATCCAACGGCGTTGGATCGTTTCCATAAATTCCGTCAGCGCCAGCTTCACCGTTCTCAGAAGTCGGGTCAGTTCCGTTGTCGCTAACATCTTGCGCAACCAATCGATTGCCTCCGCTGTCAAACAGCGAATTGCCAGCAGCATCGATACCTTCTGCGGACCCACTGACTTGATTTTCCAGATGGCCGTTCACATCAACCGTGCTTATTTCGACCGTAAACTCGAATGCAAACGAATCACCGACAGCCAATACGTTATTCTCGTTTTGGTCGATCAGCTCGGTGTCAGCGCGGCCGTCCCAATCTGCAGAATTCAATGCGATTTGGCTATTCGGATCGCTGGGCGGAACGGAAAGCGTCAGGTTTCCTGCATCGGAAAGTGCATCTCCGAACTGCGATGCCAGGTCCTCAATCAGGCTCAAGTTTCCTAACGCGACAGTGCCCGAATTCTGGATAACTAGCTGGAAAGTAACAACTGCGTTTCCATTCCACAGTAGTGTTGGCTCCCCAACGATTGCTTTAGCGATTGCCAAGTCAGCGATTTGGATTGGAGTCGGATCATTGCCCGAAATCCCATCCGGTGTTTCTTCATTGCCATTTTCTCCCGCCGGATCAGTTCCGTTGTCCGACGAATCGGTAGCCACGATCGGCACCCCGTTCGCGCCGGTCAGCAGCGTGCCGTCGGGGTTGATTCCTTGGCCGTTTGCTGAGGCTTGATTGGTCAAACCATTCGTGTTTCCACCGGCGTCCGGGTCGATGACCACAGTGAACACTACATCAAACGAATCGCCAACTTCCAAACGGCCGCCCGAAACTAGACTGGCAGATGTATCGCTAAGCCAAGCCGAATTGATTGCCGGTGCGAAACCAGTACCACTAAAGTTTTCCACAACTGGTGCTTGAGCCGACCTAAATGCGCTACCGAATTCGGATGCGACGTCATCGAATACTTGCAAGTTATCCAGCTGCAACGTACCAGTGTTCTGGATTGTCAATGTAAAAGTAACATTGAAGTTAGGTTGATTGGCGACAATCGATGTGGTGGATTTAGCGATTCCGATACTTGCCTCGTGAACCGTGATTGTCACCGTTTCGGTTTCGACGTTTCCGAATTCATCAACAACGGTGTACTCGAATGTGTCAACGCCGACAAACTCAGGGTTTGGCGTATAGACGTAGGTCCCGTTCGGATTCATCTGTACGGTTCCACTGGCAGTCGCGACGGGTGCTCCGATTGGCTGTCCGTCAACGTGTGTAACCTGCAGCGTATCACCATCAGGATCAGTATCGTTGTCTAAAACAGAGCCAGTGATCGGTTGATTGACACTTGTGAATTCGCTGTCCGGCGCGGTGACCGGCGAACCATTGATGATGGTTGTGACAGATTGAGCCGCTGGGTCGATTTCAATCGCAGAACCACTGGGGCTTGCTGGCGCCGACAAGTCGATCGCAAAGGCTTCTGGTGATTCGCTCACGTTGTCTTGATTGATTGGCAATGCAATGAGCAAATCGCTCATCACGGCTCCATCGGCTGGCGACGTAAACGTCAATACGCCTGTGACCTGATCGAAACTCAGGTTTGGGTCGGTTGCCACAGCGGCTGCAACAATGTTCTTCCAGTTTGCGTGGTCCGATGCATCCGTATCGATGTCGGTCAATCCAATCTGAACCCTGGCAACTTCGCCAGCTTGGAATGTCCCCGCCAGTGAAACAGTAAAGTCCGCCGTGTTTGCTTCGCTCGTAATCGCTGGGCCAACGACCGACCAAACAGCTACTTCGTCATCAAGGATTGTCGACGTAACCGTGTTTTGCGTGGCGGAGATACTTGGCGAAAGTCCCGTTGTGCTGGTTGGATTCGCAAGCATGACATTGAATCGCTCGTCACCTTCGACCAACGAGTCTTGGACCGATGACAAGGCGATGTCCAGAGTTTCCATGGGTCCGCTACCGTCGCTGGTAAACGTCAGGTTTGCACCGTCCCACGCGAGTGATCCTGAATTTCCCGGATCGGCGTTGTAGGCCAATACGGCTGCCGAAACAGCACTTACAAAATTACTGTAGTCAGCAGCATTCGAATCGACATCGCTCAGACTAAGACCAACTGCGGTGGATTCACCTGACTGCAAATCGCCAGCCAAGGAAACGGAATACGTGAACACATTGCCTTCGATTCCTGAGGCCGTGCCGACGATCGACCATTCCGGGCCAGCATCCAGAGGACCGCCGTTGCCCTGCGTATCGTTGATCGTCGTAACGACAATGTTCCTTGCCGCGTCCACATTCACAACCACACCAGAGCCGCTTGTCGCGTTGCTCAACGAGACCTCATATCGCTCAGGCCCTTCCAGAAAAGCATCGTCCACTGCTGCTAGGTCCACATTGATTCCAGCGAAGGCGTCGCCATCGTTTGTTGCGGTAAACTGAAGTGTGGTTCCATTCCAAGTCAATGCACCGGGATTTGAACTCGCGTTGTACTGAGCAACTGCAGTCGCAACCGCTGCACTGAAGTTTGTGTAGTCCGCACCGTTGGTGTCCAAGTCATCGAAGGAAAGGTCGACCGACACAACTTCAGAGGCGCCCAGTTCGGCGCCCAACCCGATCAGGTAGCTAGCTGTGCCGCCTTCGTCAACTGAACTGCTGCCAGTTATACTCCAAGCATTCTGGTTGGCTCCGGCTCCAGACGTGTCGTCAATCGTGGTGATCGCGTTACTACTGGTAGAATCAATCGCTGTCGCACTTCCGGTCAAACTATTGGCGTTCAGAAGTGAAATCAAAAAGTCCTCGGGGCCTTCTGAGAATGAATCGTTGATTGTCCCAAGTGCGATTGCCAGAGGCGCCATTGGGGCGCCATCACTTGTAAACGAAAGCGTCGTTCCGTTCCAACCTAACGTACCTGGCCCGCTGTAGGCACTGATTGCTGCCGTGACCGCATCGCTGAGGCTGGCATAATCGGCAACCGTCGTATCAAAATCGGTGAGCTGAAGATCAACTGTCACAACCTCGTCGACCTGCAATCGACCACTCAGTTGGATTGTGTAAGCACCCGGCGTTCCTTCGGGAACCGTTTGGTCGATACCAAGGCTCCAAACGGCACGCTCTAGCACACCACTGCTACCAACGGTGTCAACAATCGTCGTCGTTACCGTGTTATCGGTGGGGCTGATTTCCGTATCCAATCCCGTCGAAGTACTTGGGCCGGACAGCGCTATTTGATAACGCTCCGGTCCCTCAATCAGTGCGTCATCAATTGCTGCAAGATCAAAACAAATGTCCTGCATTGGAAGGCCAGTGCCCGTCGCAGTTAACACGCCCGTGGTAGCGTCGAAAGCGAGATCCGTTCGTGACGAAATCGCATTTTGCAAAGCCAACACAAAGCCGCTATAGTCCGCCGATCCGGTTTCTATATCGGTAAGCGAGATTTCGACGCTCGCTTGTTCGCCCAACTGGATTGCCCCATCAAGCGAGATCTTGTATTCAGCAACCGCTCCCTCGTTGACGCTCGCTGCGCCCGTGATTGACCAAATCAAAGACTCGTTGTCTTGGATCGTAGTCGTGACTTGATTGGTGCCCAGGACATCGCTTCCAGTGGTCGAACCTGGCGAGGCGATTGCGATTGTGTATTGCTCTGGTCCTTCCGCAAGAATGTCGTCAACCGCCCCAAGATTGATGATCAGATCGGTCATCGGATTCCCGTCGCCGGTGTACGTCAACGTAGTTCCGTCAAACGCTAAGTCCAGTCGGCCGCCAATCGCTGTGTTCACAGCAGCGACAAAGTCAACGTAGTCAGCCGAATCCGTCTCAGCATCTAACAGACCAAGCTGGATTGTTGCAGTTTCACCAACTTGGAAAGTACCTGTGAGTGATACCGTGTACTGTGCGACTGATCCTTCGTCAACGATCGTATCGCCGACCAAATCCCATATTGCCGCGTCGTTATCGACAATGGTCGTTGTAACCGATGTGGTACCGGTCGCAATGTCGCTACCGGTGGTTGTGCCGGGAGTGCCAATAGCGACCGTGTAGTCTTCGGCGCCTTCAACAATCGCATCGTCGTTAACTGCGAGGCTGATGTTGACATTTGCCATCGGGCTGCCGTTACTGGTGAACGTCAATATCGTTCCATCAAACGCTAAATCCGTTCGGCCACCAATGGCTGTATTCACGGCAGCAACAAACGCGGCGTAGTCCGCGGAATTTGTATCTACATCCATCAGCCCAAGGTTGATCGTTGCTATTTCGTCGGCTTGTAGCGTACCGCTCAGTGACAGGGTGTACTGCGCTGTAGCGCCTTCGCCGACCACGGACGCACCGACCAAGTTCCATATTGCCGTGTCGTTATCGATGATCGTTGTCGTCACGGATGTGTTGCCGGTTGCAATGTCAGCACCGGTCGTTGAACCAGGGCTACTGATTGCAAACACGAAATCCTCGTCGCCTTCCACCAGCGTATCGTCCAACGCGACTAGGTCAATGAAGACCTCGTCCATTGGAATACCATCGCCGGTGTAGGTGAGGGTCGTGCCGTCAAACACGAGGTCTCCACGACCTGCAAGCGCGACATTCACAGCTGCCATGAAACTGGAGTAGTCAACCGTTGCCGCTGCTAAGTTGGAAACCGCCAAGTCGATCGTGGCTGTTTCGCCTACTTGTAATAGACCGGTCAACGACAACGTGTAAGAGGCTGCACTGCCTTCGATTGCCGAAGTTGAACCGATCAAATCCCAGGTCGCAACGTCATTGTCTTGGATAGTCGTAGTCACGGATGTTCCCGCGACGGCGATATCGCTTTCGGTCGTCGACCGGGCGTTCGAAATTGAAACGGTAAAGTCTTCATCGCCTTCGACCAACAAATCATCAATCGGATCAAAATCAATGACCAGGTCCGCCATGGCTGTTCCATCGCTTGTAAAAACCAGCGTTGAATCATTAAACGACAAATCGGTTCGACCAGCGATCGCCAAGTTGACTGCGGCAACAAAGTTCGCGTAGTCCGCCGACGACGTCGAGACATCACCAATGCTCAGATCGACTGCAGTCGTTTCACCGGCTTGTAAAGTGCCGGTCAACGAAACGGTGTACTGTGCGGTGGCGTTTTCTGCTACGGCAGCAGATCCACTAATGCCCCACGTTGCCGTGTCGTTATCGGTAATCATCGTGGTAACATCAGTTACTGAGCCCAAACCGATATTGCTGCCTGAAGTAGAACCGGAATTGGTGATCGATACCACATAGTCTTCGGGCCCCTCGACCAAATTATCATCGATCGCATCGAGGCTGATAACCAATTCACTCATTGGGTTCCCATCGCCAGTATACGTCAGCGTGGTTCCATCAAAGCTAAGGTCCGCGCGGCCCAAGATAGCCATGTTCACGGCAGTAACGAAGTTCGCATAATCTTCCGAGTTCGTATCGACATCGACTAGCCCAAGATCGATTGTTGCGGTTTCACCGTTTTGCAAAGTCCCAGTGAGCGTGACGATGTAGTTAGCGGTTGCGCCTTCGCCAACCACTGCGTCGCCGCTGATGCTCCAAATCGCAACGTCATCATCAACAATCGAAGTCGTAACCAGACCTTCCGTTGCCGATACACTTGGACTGAGTCCGGTCGAACTGGAAGCGTTGGCCAGCATAACATCCAAACGCTCGTTTCCTTCGACCAAAGAATCTTGAACCGACGGCAGACTGATCGCCAACGGATCCATCACCCCGCTGCCGTCGCTGGTAAACGTTAGCGTCAGACCATCCCAGGAAAGGCTTCCTGAATTGGCAACATTGCCGTTGTACGTATTCACAGCCGTGATGATCGCAGCGTTAAAAACACCGTAGTCATCGCTGTCGGTTTCGATATCGCTAAGGCTAAGCTGGACCGACGCGATCTCGCCGGATTGCAAATTGCCAGACAAGACGACTGAGTAGTTAGCTGGATCGCCCTCATCAACTGTCAACGATCCAGTGATCGACCACTCGGGTCCCGCCTCGGGAAGCCCACCGTCGCCGATCGTGTCGTCGATCGTTGTGACAACCACGTTCTGTGCAGAATCGATGCCAGCAACGATGCCAGACGGGCTGGTGGAATTCGACAAAGCAATTTGGTATCGCTCCGGTCCTTCCAACAAAACGTCATCGACGACGCCCAGGTCGATCGTGATCCCGGCGAAGGTATCACCATCGTTCGTCGCTGTGAACTCAAGCGTTGTATCGCCGATCCAAGCCAACGTGCCTGGATTGCTACCCGCGTTGTACGCTGCAACGGCAACCGCAACAGCAGAACTGAAACTTGAATAGTCATTTGAGTTCGTGTCGAAGTCACCAATTGTCAAATCAACCGTGGCGACGGAACCCTGGCCCAACGCCCCCAACAATTCGACGGTGTAAATGGCTGTCCCGCCTTCGTCAACCGTCGTATCGCCATTCAGCCTCCAAGTGACATCATCGGCGCCGACGCCCACGGTGTCGTCGATCGTTGTCACCGCGTCATCGTTCGCACTATCAATACTGGTGGCGATTCCAGACGTACTGGTGGCGTTCAAAATCGCGATAAGGAAATCTTCGGGCCCTTCTGAGATCGCGTCATTGGCAGTGCCAAGCGAAATCACAAGCGGAGACATTGGCCCAGTGCCATCTCCTGTGAACGTCAGTGAACTGCCCGTCCAAGCAAGTGCCCCAGGCCCCGCATAAGCTCCAACGGCGGCAACAACCGCAGCGTTGAAACTCGCATAGTCGCTGCCTGTTGTGTCAATGTCGTTCAGCCCCAAATCAACCGTCGCGTTCTCGCCATCCTGCAGCACGCCGGCCAGTGACAACGTGTACGCACCCGCGGATCCTTCGGTAACCGTTTGGTCAATCCCCAAACTCCAGACGGCTTGCTCCAATGCACCACCATTACCGACCGTGTCATTGATTGTTGTTGTCACCAAACTGTTGGCAGCGTCGATACCGACCGTCAATCCAGACGGACTGTTCGCGTCGGCAAGCTGAACTTGGAACCGCTCGGGGCCTTCCACAAACGCATCATCAATGGCCATAACGTCCACGAAAACATCCGCTGTCGGCGCACCGGTCCCGGTGGCCGTCAGGACACCGGTTAATACATCAAACGATAAATCAGGACGCGAGGCGACAGCAACTTGCACCGCGGCAATGAACGATTGGTAGTCTGCCGATGTCGTTTCTAAATCCACCAACCCCAGTTGTACCCTCGATTGCTCGCCGGACTGCATCACACCCGAAAGCGATATCCGGTACTGAGCAGTGCCTCCTTCATCAACCGTCGGCGGTCCAACGATGGACCAAGTCAACGTGTCATTGTCTTCGATCGTGGTCGTGATCTGCCCCGAACCACTAATCGCGATTCCAGTGTTTGAACCTGGGTTCTGAATTGAAACGTTGTAACGTTCCGGGCCTTCGGCAATCAGGTCATCGACTGCATCCAACTCGATCACCAAGCTGGCCATTGCACTGCCATCACCGGTGTAACTGAGCACCGTACCGTCGAATACCAAGTCCGTTCGCGACCCAATCGCCGTATTGACTGCCGTAACAAAGTTCTCGTAATCGACCGAGGCGGTGTCAATGTCGGACAACCCAAGATCGATCGTGGCGACTTCACCAGTTTGCAATACTCCCGATAGCGTAACCGTGTACTGTGCCGTCGCGTTCTCACCAACCAAAACGCTGCCCGTGATTCCCCAAACCGCTGCATCGTTGTCGACGATCGTTGTCGTGACAGAGTCTTCTGACAAGTCGATCTGGACAGCCGATCCCGTCGAACTACTCGCGTTGGTGAGCGATACCTGAAAATCCTCGTCGCCTTCGACCAGAATATCATCAACAGTGTTCACGCTAACTAACAGGTCATCCATTGAATCTCCGTCGGCACCTGCCGTGAAGGTCAATGTATTGCCGACAAAAGCAATCGATCCGCTTCCGGTATAACCTGCGACCGCAGCATTCACCGCCGCTGCGAAACTCGCGTAGTCGTCCGAGTTTGTGTCGCCGTTGGTTAGACTTAGGTCAACAGAAATGACTTCGCCTGCACCGAATTCACCGTCGAGTGCAATCGTATACAAAGCATTCACGCCTTCGATGACGCTAGCGCTGCCGACGATCGACCACTCGGCGGGTCCATCGGGCTGCCCACCAGGGCCTTGAGTATCGTTGATCGTCGTGGTGACACTATCGTTGACACTCGAAACGTCAACCTCAGCGCCACTGGTTGAACCGGGGTTCGTTATTTCAATCGTGTACTGCTCGGGGCCTTCGATCAGGTTGTCATCGTTGATATCTAAATTGACCAACAAAGGCGACATCGACGAACCATCGGCCGGGGCCGTGTAAGTCAATTCTCCGCTGGCCGCGTTGAACGTCACATCGGGATTGGCGTTGGCAGCCGAAGTCAATGCCGCTGTCAACGCTGCGTAGTCACTGGCATTGGTCGACAGATCCGTAAAGTCCACTTGCACGGTTGCAGTCTCGTTTGCACCGAACGTGCCCGCGAGTGTGATCACGTACTGGGCTGTCGCACCTTCGTCTTCCGAGAGTGTGCCCGAAATGTTCCAAATCGCTGGTGCTGTCTGATCGATGATGGTTGTTATCACATCATCGGCAAGCGGATCGATTCCAACGGCTGCTCCCGTTGACGACGCGCTGGCCGCTAGCTGCAGCTGAAAGTCTTCAGGTCCTTCGATCACAGCATCCGCATTGATCGCAAGGTCGATGACCAGTGGCGTCATCATTGCACCGTCGCTTGGCGAAACGTAAGTCAACGTATTGGTGCTCGATACAAAACTCACGTCGGGATTTGCAGCTGCGGCAGCCGTGATCGCAGCAACAATCGATGCATAATCCGCGCCCGTAGTTGCAAGACCATTCAAGTTCAATACAACCGACGCGTCTTCACCGTCACCAAGAGCTGCGTTCAGCGAAACCGTGTACTGCGCGACACTGCCTTCGTTCTCCGCCGCTGGCCCAACGATCGACCAAAGCGCCGTGTCCGCAGCACCGCCAACACCTTGTGTATCGTTGATCACTGTCGTGACACTGTCGTTTGCCGACACAACGACATTGACACCAGTTGGGCCCACTGGATTGGTAAGGTCAACTGTAAACGACTCGCTGCCTTCGACGATTGAGTCATCGTTCAGCATCAAATCCACCACCAAATCTGTCATCGATTCACCATCGGCGCCAGCAGTGAACGTCAGTGTGTTCCCAACAAACGCCAACGTTCCGGGACCGCTGTAAGCCGCCACAGCAGCGTTGATCGCGGTAGCCAAGCTTGCATAGTCACTCGCAGTCGTATCGATATCGTTGACCGACAAATCAACCGACGCCGATTCACCAGCGCCAAATGCTTCCGAGAGCGAAACCGTGTACTGAACGAATCCGCCTTCGTCACCCACGTTATCGATTCCAATTGACCACTCAGCGGCGGTCGCTGCAGGATCGATGGTCGTTGTGACGGAATCATTGACATCGATTCCAATGCAACCACCGGTGGTACTTGTAGGATTGGCCAAAGAAATCGTGTAGTCTTCAGCGCTTTCCAAAAAGCCATCATCGTTGGCCTGGATTGAAACCACCAAGTCGCCCATCGGGCCGCTGCCATCGCTCGTGAACGTCAAACTCGATCCGTCCCAAGCCAACGAACCCGGTTGCCCGCTTGCATTGTAGACCGCTACCGCCGCGGTCACTGCTGCGTTCAAATCCCCAACATCTCCTGGGGTTGTATCGATATGCGTGAGTGAGATCTCGATCAACGCGTTTTCGCCGGCTTGCAATGCCGCATCCATCGTGATCGTGTAGCTCGTCGCCAGCGATTCGCTGACTGATGCCGCACCACTGATCGACCAATTTGCTTTGTCCAGCGAAGTACCAACGGCGTCAATAGTGTCTTGGATGTCTGTCGCAACCGTCTGCTGAGCCATATCAATGTCGACATCGATACCCGTCGTTGAATTGGCAGCCGCAAGTGATACCGAATAGGTTTCAACGCCTTCAACCACAGCATCATTTGCCGCCGCAACGCTAATCACTAGCGGGGCCATTTGGCCAGTTCCGTCGCTGGTGAAGGTTAGCGTTGTTCCATCCCAAGCCACCGATCCAGGTCCTGAATAAGCGATGGCGGCGTCTCCTACCGCAGCACTGAAACTGGCGTAGTCCACAATGCTGGTCGATCCATCTGCGATTGCGATCTGAACCGATGCCGTTTCGCCAGCCTGCAACGTCCCCAACAAATCAACTTGGTAGGTCGCATTGGCGCCCTCGTTGACACTGTTGACACCTGTCAATTGCCAAGTCGCTGCATCGTCATCGATGATCGTCGCCGTATCGTCATCGTTGACAGAATCGATAGAAATGTCTGCGTCGCCTGAGACGATCGAAGTCAGCGTGATCGTAACGTCCTCGTCGCCTTCAACAATCAAATCGTCAACGACAGAGACATCGATCGTGCCCAACGTGACGCCCGCAGCTAGCGTAATCGTGCCGCTGATAGCGCTGTAATCAATGCCGCTGGACGCCGTGCCGGTAACGGAATAAGCGATCACAGTATCAGTGTCGGATGCGTTTGTCATCGAAACTGTGAACTGTGCATTGTCCGACGGTTCGCCCGCGACCGGATCGTTGGCAGTGATTGACACAAGCGAACTGTCATCGTCATTGATCGTGCCAACCGCAGTGTCGGTCGCGTTGCCAACCGTCCCCGAGACAACAGAATCAATCGACAGTTGGAGCGTTTCGGTCGTTTCCAAGACGGAGTCTTCCGTCGTTTGCAGCCGAACCAGGACACCGGTTGAATTCGCGGGAATCGTTACTTCCGATCCGTTTGTCGCACTCAACCAGGTCACGCCGTTGTCATTGGAGTATTCAAACGCTGCGGAATCGTAGTCCGTTGACGAGGTCGCAGTCATATCAGTCGCGGCAAAATCTAAGACGATCGGGGAACTGGACGGATTGGATAACGTCACACTAAAGACCAACGGATCGCCTTCGACAGCCAGCGCATCTCCGATGGTGACATCCGGCGCCGCGTCATCATCAATGATCGTCCCCGCTCCGATGACCTGGATATTGGTCGTTGTTCCACCTGTCACATCGACCGTCAATGTGTAGTCTTCGTTCGGTTCGTCGGTTGTGTCGTTGACGATCGGAACGCGAACCTGAACCGACATCTGATTCGCTGCGATCGTGGCAGTACTTGCATTGACCCACATCCCACCATCAAAGACTTGCAGATTCCCCGCGCCAGCGGCACCAAAATCGTCGCCAGCCCCTAAAGCGCTACCGTTGGCTAGACTCAAGTCCAACTGGATATCTTCGATGGAAAGATTCGTCAATTCGATGGTATAGACCGCAAAGTCGTCGGTGCCTTCGATGGCCGTCACATCGTTGATCGAAACGATTGGAATGTCCAGATCGTCATTGATCGTCGTCGTAACAGAGTCCGCGGCAGAATCGATTGCGATGCCTTCGAATCCACCACCCGAAACGCCGGTGATCGTGACGACGATGGTTTCGGACTGTTCGTAAAGCGAATCGTCGACCGTTGGCAGCGTGAAGCTTGCCGAAGCATCTCCGTCCTGTATCAAAACCGTTGCCACACCAGTGAAGTCTGATCCGTCCGCAGCAGTGCCAGTGTACGAAAGCGTAACCGTGACGCTTTCCGCGGCATTGATGCTGGACGCTGGCGGTTCCGTAAGCGTCAAAGTGTACGCCGACGTTGTCGCACCTTCCACGACATTAGCTGGTCCCGCAATCGAAACCAAAACCGTTTCCGGCGCAGACCTATCGTCTTGGATCGTTCCTATGCCGTCATCAAATCCGTTCAAGGTGGTCCCGGCTGTGACAGTAGCCGTGACAACGAACTCCTCGTCACCTTCTAGTAGCGAATCGTCAATGATCGGGGTTCGCATCAGCAGCGTCGTATCGCCTGCCGCAAATGATGCCGACGTTGCAGGTACCCAAACGCCATTGATAAAGACTTCAAGTTCGTTTGGACCTACGATTCCGAAGTCATCCCCGTCGCCGTCGGCAGAGATAGTCGCTGTTGAGATTTGAAAATCGATCGCCTCGAATGTCGGATTGCTAAGTTCAACAGTGAATTCGGCGAACATCTCGATGCCTTCGGTTACGACAACATCGTTCACAGAAATGACTGGTACGTCGTCATCCACGATGTTGGTTGTCACCTCAAATTCGATCGGCGAGACTACGATTGCTTCCAGCGAACCGCCTGTTACCGAACTGATCGACACCGTAAAGTTCTCGAGTGGTTCTCCCATCGAGTCATCGATTGTTGGGATCGTGAACGAACCGGTTGTCGAATTCGCAGGGATGGTCACCGAGGCAACGCCAGAGTAATCGATGCCGCCGGTCGCAGTCCCAGAGTAGCTGAGTGTAATCGTCACATCAGTCAGCGGCGTGTTATCAATATCGACTGTATAAGTCGCCGAACTGCCTTCGGTCACACTTCCTGGTCCTGTGATACTGACCGTCGAAGCATCGGGAGTTGGATCATCCAAAATGGTGCCCGTCCCGGTATCACCGTTATTGGCAGTTGTGCCCGTGATTCTTGCAACCGTCAGCGTGTAAGTCTCATTGTTGTCGATGATCGGATCATCGATGATCGGCGTGCGAACTCCGATCGATGTATCGCCAGCCGCGATGGTGATATTGCCAGAAACGCTTTGCCAACCACTGCCGTCATTGAATTCCAGCGCCGGGCCATAGTCGCTGCCGCTTGTTGCGGACACGTCCGCCAAAGCCAACGACAGAACGATATCTTCAACACTTGCGTTGGATAAACTGATGGTGAATTCGGCGTGCGCATCAACGTCTTCCGTCGCAATCACGTCATCGATCGAAATCACTGGCCGATCATCGTCGCTACTGCCTGGCCCATTGCCATCATCGAAAATTGTTCCCACGCCCTTTCCGTCAACGATCGTTCCTCCGACAGCATTGGACAGATCAATGTCAAGCGTTTCAGGGCCTTCGTACAAACTGTCGTTGTTGATCGTGACCGTAACGTTCTGAGTTTGGACACCTGGAGCGAATGTTGCTGTGCCGGATGCCGCAGCAAAATCCACGCCGCTCGTTGCGGTGCCACTAGCAGTCGCCCAATCAACGGAAACCGTTCCCGTCGGTGGCTGATCCAACGAAATAGTAAACGTAATCGTACCGTTGTCTTCGTCGACCGAAACATCATCGATCGAGATCAATGCCACGTCGTCATTTTCGATCGTGCCTGTTCCGGTATCACTTGCGTTAGTCACGGCGCCGCTCAGGACGGTAGCCGAAAGTGTGAATGTTTCGTCCGGTTCAACATCGCCGTCTTGGACGCTGTCGATGCGAACTTGCAGCGAAGTCTGACCAGCAGGAATCGTCACCTGAGTTCCCGCAGTCGCGGCAACCCAGTTCATGCCATCGAAATACTCGAATCCAGTCGTTTCAAAGTCCGTTCCGGCAGTGGCTGAACCAGTTGCTGCCGCCAAGTCCAATGTGATGTCTTCAAAGGACTGCAGGTCTAACGAAATTGTGAATACAACCGGCGCGCCTTCGGTAGCGATACCATCGCTAATGGTGACCGTTGGCGGCGGCGTGTTGTCAATGATCGTGGTGGTAACCGAATCCATTGCCGCTAGCGTGATGGTTTCTCCCGTCGTACTTGCAGGATTTGTAAGGCTGATTGTTAAATCTTCATCGCCTTCGTAGACGCCATCGGGGGTCGTCGCCAGCGAAATTGCAAGCGGCGACATTGCACCCGTTCCATCACTGGTGAACGTTAAAGTAGACCCTACCCAAGTCAAACTTCCTGGCCCGCTGTAAGCCGCAACAGCAGCGGAGACTGCCGCACTCAAGGCGACGTAGTCAGTGCTGCTGGTATCAACGTTTGTCAAACCCAAATCGACCGAAGCCGTTTCACCGTCACGAAGCGCTGCGGAGAGCTGAACGGAATAAGTCGCGGTGTTGCCATCGATAACGGATGCGGAACCAGAGATCGACCATTCCGCAACTTCCGCATCTCGGACCACGGCGATGGTGCTTCGAGCCAATTGACTGTCGTCGTCGCCATCATGGACGCAAAAATCAAAAAACCGGTCGGCTTCAGTTGGCAACACACTGTCGTTGCGGTAGCTAACGTCGGCCAAAATTGCTTCAACCTCAGCCAACGTCATTTCGCCGCCGTCTGTCCTGACAATATCAAACTGAACGGTTGCCGCATCAAAGCCAACGTCGTAACTGGTCCCACCGATATTCACGGTCGTGGTAGAGCTTGCAGCGGCATCAAGCTGAAAATCCGTGCCACCGATAACAAGAAACTCTGAATTTGCATCGACAATGGTTGCGGCATCCACATCAATCTTCAGTGTTGGCAACGTTGTATCGTCGACATCCGTCACTGACGTCGCCGGAGCCGATAGCCCAACCGCTGCGCCGCCTTCGGTAAACACATCTGCGTAACCAAGACCACTGGCTACTGCGTCCAAGTCGATAATAGGTGGATCATTGATTGCCAGAATCGTAATGTCCACAGAACCGGCATCAGTATCGATTCCATCAGTGACTTGGTATTCAAAGTCGCCTGGATCGGTGGTTCCGTCGTAATCCAGCGGTGCGTCGTAAACCAAACTTGTCAGTTCAGCCATTGTCAGCATGTCGTTAACGCTAACAGGAGTGAAGCCGTCGGCAAAGTAAACGGTTCCCAGCGTTGGCAGCGCGGTCACAGTCGCTGTCAAAACATCGCCATCAATATCCGTTGGCTGCGGCAGACCAAGTGGTGTAGCAACAGATTCTTCGTTCACAGTGATCGCGTTATTCGTTGCCACCGGAGGATCTTGCAGCGGATTAACGTGAACCGTCATCGTGTTGGGCGACGTTTGAAACAACGACCCGTCGCTGACGGAGAAGTCAAAGGTGGTGTAGTTGTTACCAAAATCATCTGGATCGGGAACAAACGTCAGCCTGCCGCTATTGATCTCGCTAACCGAAACGACCTGCCCGATAGTGGCAACAACGCCTTGATAGAGCAGTTGACCATCCGCAGGCAATGAATCGATCCGAACCACGACCAACCCATCGCCAGGATCTTGATCTACAAAGTCAAAGTCACTCGCTGCGAAAACATACACACCGTCTTCGTCAACGGTCACCGCATTGTCGGCCGACATCGGTGGATCAGCGACCGGCGCTACATTGATCAGCACGATGCTATCTGCAGTCCCGCCATTGCCATCGCTAATGGTGTAGTTAACCGTGTCAGTCCCAAAGAAACCGGGGTTGGGCGTATAATCGATTGTCCCATCGCCATTGATCGTCACCGTTCCATTGGCAGCCGTCGCGGTGGTGACCGTCAACGTATCGCCATCGGGGTCGCTATCGTTAGCCAAGACATTGATCGCTGGCAACAAAGTGTCTTCTGGTGTACTGCCGCTATCAGCATTGGCAACCGGCGGATCTTGAACAGGTTTGACGTCCACGGTGACTGTCGCCGTACTCACCCGGCCACTCGCGTCAGCAAGGGTATAAGTAAACGTATCGGTTCCAACAAAATCCGTGTCTGGCGTGTAATCGATCGTGCCATCAGGTAGCACTGTAATCGCGCCGTTGCTGGGCGGAGTCGTTGACTGGATATTGAACGCCCCCGTCAATGGCACGTCATCGTTTCCGATCACGGCAATATTGACCAACGTTTCTTCATTGGTCATCACCCCATCGTTCATGGCCACAAGTGGTCCAGTCACAGGAACAGAAACATCGATGTAGGCAGTTGCTGTTGTAGTGCCGCCCTGGCCATCGCTGATTTCATATTCGAATGAATCAACGCCAGAAAATCCTGTAGTTGGCGTGTACGTAAAAGACCCGTCCGCACTCAACACAACAACGCCATTGGATGGCCCTGTGACCGGCATCGTGTTGACCGTTAAAGGATTTGATTCTGGATCGCTATCGTTGACCAACAATCCCGGCGCAGGAGTATTGAGCGTTGTGTTTCCTAGCACCGTGTAAAAATCGTCAACTGCAACCGGCACATCGTTCACAGGTTTGACGACAACATCAAACGTGGTGGAGATTGTATCGGTATCCGTGACCCCGCCCCCAACATCTTGCCAACTGGCGTCCAGTGTGATCGTAAAGGTCCCGGATTCGTCTGGATTCGCACGGTAGGTAAGTGAAGATTGATTCCAAGCCGTGATGTCTACGCTCTGGCTACCTGCCGACGAAGTAAACGTGTTTGTCCCATCACTGATCGTGTGCCCAACCGGTACACCAGAAAGCACGATTGACGTTAAAGTCTCACTACCGTCTTGGTCAATGAATGTTGGTGTCACATTTGGCGTGATCGATATATCAGTGTCTTCGTGACCACAAGCGTCCGGCACTCCGCTAAATGAAATGGGGTCGATGACAGCCTGCACAGTCACGGATGTTGTTTCAATCTCGTCACCAATGATCAGATTTACATCCACCGGAGTGTTGCCAGAAAAATGCAATGGTGGAATGTAAGCCAACCCTGCCTGAGCTTCCGCTTGCGACAGATCCCAAGTGTTGGTAACTGGGTTGAAGCTTCCTGAGTCAAATGATCCTCCCGTTGGGAAACCCGATATCTGCAAGGGAGCATTGCCGAACCACGTTATTTGACCTCCGGCATAGTAGTCGCGCCAACTTTGTGAGCCTTGAGCGCTGTGGGTCGACAACTCAAGTGTTGTGCCACCATTGGTTAGATTGAATGCAGCATTGCCTGCAAACTGATCATTGAACTGCGTGATTGTGCTGTGGTTACTAACCGAATTAGGATCATCAAAAAACTCTGTACCGAAACTGGTTTGATCCCAACCAACCAAGTCAACGATATTATTGGCTCGCACCATATAAATCGAACCACTGCTGATTCCATTGGTCAAATCGATAACCGCAAAACCTGCTCCCAGATTTTCGTTGGTATCACTACTGCGAGTTCCATTCAGAGACAGGTTCAGAATACCAAGCGTAGAGTGCTCGGGGATATCGAACTCCAATACCGATATTGGATCTGAGGGATCAGCGTTCCATAGCCCGTATGCCGTAGATTCTCCCAACTGCGCCGCCGATGAACCAACGTCCTTTCGTTCGTAGTATTCAACAGTCACCAAACTGTTGAAATTTCCTGCGAACTCGTTCTCCCGATCGATGATCAGGTTTCCTCCGCTGATGTAGATTTGGTTATCGTTAAGCAATCCTGCAGATTGAGAAATGTCGCCAGAAATACTGCCTGCTGCTGAAAGAATTGAACCGACCGTAGAAGACGAAACGTCATAGTCCTCAAAGGCATAATTGATGACGCGTTCATCCGTTTCTCCGCGTTGTGCTGCCACCACGCCAGACGCTGTCTGAGTAGCCAGATCAACATAAATTCGGCTGTTCCCCTTGTACTCAACCCGCGAGTTCGTGGAGGTTGCTGCATCAGCAATATTGATCACTAGAAAGTCTGCGCCGCCAGGGATCGCCAAAGAAACATTGGATTGATCCCCATCCTCGCGCACGGCCGTTGCAGTCTCAATGAACTCCGCACTGCTCGTCGCGTTAGTTAGAAATTCAACGTGATAAGCAGTTTGCAAAGAATGGTTTTCCGTGATCTTCAAGACACCATCTTCGACCTCGAAAATCGGATTGATGTTGTTATTCGCATCACCAACAATCGTCCCACCAGTCAAGACATCAATCCCAAGCGGCGCATCGCTCCAACCAAATTGATCACTCCGATTTGGCCCTTGATCAATGATGTGCGCAATGAATCCGCTTGACGTCTCCGTATCCAGATCGATATTGACATCGAGTGATTGATAATCATCGTTCGTCTCATCGTTACTCGCGTTGCCCGTCCCAATATCGCGGGTTGAAAAACCCGTGATTTTGATGGCTGTCGTTCCTGCTGGAATGAAGAAATCTGTCGAGACCGCCCCCGCAGTACTCGCTCGGTATCCCGAATCGGTTCCAATGATGTCTCGCAACTGCCCGCCATCGGTCAACGCAGGAAACAGCTCAAGCCCCAAATCGATAGACGAGTCTTCCTGTCCGGTCGCAACAGGATTGATCGCGAAATTGTCTTGAACAACTTCGGTTGCTAACCCAAAAAAATCGCCGTCACTCAAGTCGACTTGGTGAAAGTAAACAAGATTGTTGACGGAATCGTATCCGCTTGCCACCAAAGTTGTTGTGTTCGGACCTGAAAAATCAGCCTGATCAGATACGATCAATCCGAACTCTGCGGCGATCGTTGCATTGAAACCTGCAACTCCATTGACATCAAACACCAACGTCGCCCTACCAACATCCCCTGTCTCGTTGAAAGTCCAAACGCGTTCCAACATCTGCCCGACACGCTGCGGCGTGCCAACAGTCGTGACGACTTCAGGCGATCCATCATTGGTTAAAGTGACCGTTCCGGCACCAGAGAATTCTGCGTCTTGGATAACAACCGCACCATCAGACGCTTCCACTGACAGGGTGCCCTGCCAGTTTTGACCGTTCAGTGCTTGCGTCTGAATCGAGCCATGCGAAAACTCAAGCTCCCAATTGGCGCCTTGTGACGCAGTCCCAGTCAGATCAGTCGATGCGGCGACATCCGCCCCAGTGATACTGCTGATCGATGCAACCAGTTGTTCGCCACTTTCGTTGCCAGCCAAGTCGCAACCGTAAAACAGCAGGTCAGCATCATCCAAAAGCGCTTCTCCCCAGCCAGCAAGGTCCGAAGCATATCGATGTAGATTCCCCAAGTGCAACTTGGTATTGCCCAAGTAGATTTCGCCTTCATCACCATGCGACAAGATGTGAATTGCTTCGTACTTGGAATTTGTTGAATCCAAAACATCGCTGATTTGCTTGATGCCATCTTGGTTTGGATCTAGAAATCGAACTTCAAAAACCGTATCTGGCGACGACTCCAGGATGTTAGTCACAAGCGACTGCGCATCTTCGACCTTGGAATCCACAATGATCAACTGCGTGGCAGAATTCGAATCGGCCAAACTGTTGTCTTGGAACTGCGCTGCATCCAGTCCAGCGCCATCGGTGTTCGGCAATACAAACGTTGCATCGGGAACGCCATCAAATAGCACTCGTTCTTCCAAGGCCTCGAAAAGCGCCCGATACTGCCCGTGATGATATAAACGCATTTTTGTTTCCCATGCGAGCTGTGGATTCCCGATTGAAATCGGAATAGCTGCGTAATTAACGCAGACCACATCACTCTTCCCCAAATTCTCTCACGGGCACCATGAAATCGACTGCAATGGATTGCACCCGAGCGCCGGAGCCGCATGAGTTTACGTAGCTGAAAGACTCGATTGTCCTTATCGAAACAGTAGGTCCTTGCTCACCATTTGCTTTACTGAATGGCAGAGTTTGTCGGTGGCAACGAGTGAATCGCTGCGCGCAGCCGTTTGCGTATTATTGGAGTGTCCGATTGATGGCGAATGACCTCTGATTGACCCGCGTTTGGTGTGCAAGCAATCCTTATCACCGGCAATATCGAATCAGCTAGCAAGAATCGATTGTTGTGAGCCTGTTTGTTCGGCAATCGAAATCATCGATTTGATGTAAAGCTATTCGGGTTACAGTAAATCTATCGCCAATGTGGATTGATAGACCACGCAGCAATCGCCAGCTGACGTAATCGAATTGAGCGCGATTGGGTGCTTTTTCAGGTATTGCGCAAAGTCCATTTGACTTTCGTTAAGTTGTTATGGCTCGAGCAGAAAAGCTGAGTAATTCGTGAACATATATCGAGTAATTAATGTGAGCCGAAGCTATTTGCGCGCTGCGTGTGGCCCCAAAATGGAATTTGTGGCTGTAGCTCAACGAGGGATATCCCTCCTGCCAGAGTTTTCGATCGCATGAAGCACAAAGGGTGCCCGAGTAAACAAAACATACTCGTGCAAAGAAATCACCTCGCCTTTGCACCGACCCAAGTACTCTCACATCCAATTGACCATGAACCGAATCCTCCGCATGGACGCGGCGTTCTTGACAGTAGGGGCCCTCCTATGCCTGTTCCCGGCGTCCACCAAAGCACAAACTCGCGAATACAAGTCGTTTGATGCGCCCACGGTCTTTTCTGAGTTGGACTCAAATGCTGGGGCAAATTCGTCAGCTGAAACACTCGTTCCCAGTTGGTGGAATGACCATGTCACAAAGTCTTTTCGCGAAATCCAACCACTAGAAGCAGATGTTCACACGCTGCTTTACCTCGCTTTGCAGCACTCGAATCAAATCAAGATTGCGAAACGCGAGCCGCTAATCCAACAGACAGCAATCCAAGAAGCTGACTCCAACTTTGATTGGGTGAAGTACTTGAACGCAAACTGGAACGACACCAGCGAACCGATTGGCAACCAATTGACTGCCGGCGGTGCCGCGAGTCGATTCAACGACCATATCCTGCAAGGATCTGCGGGAGTTCGTCGGCTGAATCGTGAGGGTGGACTCTTCGACATTTCCCAGAGACTGGGTTGGCAAGACAACAACTCGATTTTTCTAACACCCACAAATCAAGCGACTGGTCAGCTAACTCTCGCTTACACACACCCACTGAAACGTGGACGAGGGCGACCCTACAACGAAGCCTTGACGGTGTTGGCACG
>CAYNNP010000052.1:0-14204 GCA_964398215.1 uncultured Pirellulaceae bacterium
CAAGCCGAAATGCAATTTTGATCATCCAGCTCTCTGGCATCACTGCGGCGGCAAACGCCAACAGAGAAAAGATCGCGACTACCCACAAATACAGGCTTAGCCACTTCGCCATACGTCCGGTTTTTTCTTCGCTCATATCAATCCTCCCAAGGCATTCGTGGAACCGTGTCGACAATCGTCAAAAATTTTCTAGCCTCGTCGGGCACTGGAATGACCTTCTCGATATTGAGGTCGACGTAGACCCAGCGAGTTTCTACACGAGCCAACAAGGTGCGATCAGCCGGTCTGCAGATCGCGTATTGGCGACGCGATGCAAAGCGTTGAACTTCATTGACCCAGGTTCGAACGGTGACTTGGTCCCCAGCTTTCGCCGCAGCGCGATATTTGATGCTATGGTTCCGAACCACCCAACCGACGCCATTTTCTCGTGCTTGCTCGGCATCCCAACCACATTCTCGCGTGTGTGCCCCCGCTGCCCAAAGAGTCCACTGCAGATAACGCAAATTGTGAACATGCTGTTGCGCGTCAATTTCGTCTTGCGATACGGTGTGAATAAAGTCGAAAAGTGCCGTCATGACCGAAAAATACCCTTTCTGCAATCCTAACGCGACAGGTGCTATTTGATGTCGCTGTATGATAGATAGATAGACGCTCGGCAATCCCCCAACCCGACTTTATGGGAGTTCAGATCATGTTCAAACAAATTTTCCCACGATCAACCATCACAGCCAACACCATTGCCTTGGTGTCCGCCTTCGCCATCAGCCTAGGGCTTGCAGCCAGTAAGTCGTATTCCGATGACACGGTGACGACGACAAAGAAGGAGAAAGTAGCGACTCTTGCCGGTGGTTGCTTTTGGTGCACTGAAGCCTGCTTCGAGCGAATGAAAGGCGTCAACGCTGTTGTGTCGGGTTACATCGGAGGCCACGTCCCGAATCCGACGTATGAACAAGTCATTGGCATGAACTCGGGCCATGCGGAAGCTGTGCAAGTTTATTACGATCCCAGTAAAGTAACCTACGAGGAACTTCTGCAGCTGTTTTTTAAGATCCATGACCCAACGACGTTGAATCGGCAAGGCGCCGACACAGGGCCCCATTATCGCAGTAGTATCTTTTATCACGATGACGCACAGAAAAGGATCGCGACTGAGCACATCAAGAAGTTGGACAAAGAACTCGTCAATCCTATCGTGACGAAATTAGAAAAGGCCACCAAGTTCTATCCCGCCGAAGAGTACCATCAAGACTACTTTCGCAAGAATCCAAATGCAGGCTACTGCCGTGCTGTTGTTGCCAAAAAAGTTCGCGATACGACCGTTGTTCTTGCCGTGAAGGGAAAACTGAAAACCGAAGCAGCAACCGAAACCGTAAATGGAAACGGCAATGTAATTGGCAACGGCAACGGTATCATAATTGAGAACGGGAACTGAAATGCCAGCGAATCTGAAACGCGTCAACGGACCGAAGCAAAAATCGCAACCGTTCGAATCGCGATTTTTCAGTTCGCCATGTCTTGCATGACTCGTTCAGGTACCGTGACTTTTCGATACTCGAAAACACGAAACAGCATCGCCAAGTTAATCAACATAGCTACGGCGCCTGCCGCCATGATCAGGAATCCCAAGGCAGGATCGAAACTTCCGTCAATCATTTCGCCCAGCGTGTAGCCCCAATTGATCACATCAATGGTTTGATAACCATAGCCCATTGTTCCGGTTGTCAAAACCTTGAAGATGGATGGAGTGAACAGAGCCAGTATCAACACTCCAAATAGCGACCCAAGCGCCACTGGAATGATGCGTCCAGTGCGTTTCATGATCGGTTCGGCAATCATTCGGGTGATACTCATGAACAACATCAGGTAACCAGATGCCACGCCACTGAATATCAACGGATTGGTGCGTGGTGCTCTGCCGCCGTCAACGCTGACTACAACTCCAAAAACACCCATCCCAAGCAGCCCTACAACACCTGTCGCGACCGCAAAAACGTAGCCTGTCGCTGGGCCAGGATTGAACCAAGTCAAAAGAGCCCGACCCGCAAACGTACTTGGCAAATCACGTTGAACACGTGGGCTGAGTTCGGGAGATTCGCACAACATGAGTGATCCCATGACGAGCCAGTAGCCGGTCAGGAACGCACCGGCGACGTTGGCTATCTCTAATTCTTTAGACCACAAACACAGGGCAATCATCACGCCAATCCAGACCAACTGTTGGGCAAACATCGTTCTGCGCAAGCCAGTCGATCGGTTTTCAGTTACAGGCGCGATTCGCGCGGCAGCAGCCTGGATAAAGATCACAACAAATGACACGCCAACCAAAACGAAAGACGAAATGCCTAAGTACTGGTCTGCCAATTTCGTGTAACCTCGAGAAAAGATGAACCCTTCAGCGCACAGCATGGTGCAAAAAAATCCCGAGCCAACGATCACAACCAGCGTGATCAAAAGGGCGATCGTTTGACCAGCACGACTGAATGCTAGGGTGGCTAGCATCAAGGAAAACGATGTCACCAAAATCGCTGTGAAAAACGTTACTACGATCACCATTCCGATCGTTTGAAGGGTCACGCCGCGCAGAAGGTACGTAAATGCGAGGCATGGAACAATCGCTGCAAAATAGACCAGCATTTGCAGCATCGCACTATTCAATTTCCCCATCACAATGCCGGTGGAGGAAAGCCTAGTCAATATCAGCATCTCGAATGTGTCGTCATCGATTTCTGCAGCCAACGATCGATGCGCGGCCAAGGGAACCATGCCCAACATTGGCACCGCCAAGATCAGGTAGTATCCCATCAACAAGTTGGAACCTGTTGGAATGTAATAGACATCTGGAGCATTGAAAACGATGCCCATGATTGTCCACAGGCACGACGCCGCCAATAACAAAAAGAACGTGATCAGAAACTGCTTGCTCTTAAGTGACTGGCGAGCCTCTTTGATCAAAATCGGATTCAGCCAAGCGGATATGCTTTCGCCAACCCGGTCAATTCGTCCCCAAAAACCGGGAGCATCGCTGTCCAGTGCCAATGGGTGATATTCGACTTCATCATTCTGTGCGCTGACCGAAAGCCCGATGCCTGTGCCCATCTGGCCTTTCGATGTATCAAATGTTTCGCTCATTGGACGCGGCCTTCTGTTACTTTCAAAAACACATCTTCAAGCGATTCGTCTCGAGCACCAAATTCCAACACGTCAACTCCAGCTGTAACTAGGTCACGCAAGATCATGATTTGTTCTTCTTCACCACCGTTGACGGAAAATTTGATCATTCGCCCATCGGGTCTCAGATCCTGAACGGCTTGATGATTGGCAAGTAACTCCGTGGCTTGTTGGGATTGCTTGGCCACACGCATCTCAATCTCTCGAGTTGGTTGCAGCCGTTGCCGAATTTGATCAACCGTTCCCGTGACCAGCAAACGGCCTTGTTCCAGGATTCCAACTCGATCGCAGATCTCAGCCAATTCTGTCAAAATATGGCTGCTGATCAGAATCGTTTTGCTCTCAGAAGCCAACGAGCGGATGATCTGGCGCAGTTCAATCCTAGCTCTTGGGTCCAGGCCGGCAGCCGGTTCATCCAAAATCAACACCGATGGATCGTGGATCAACGAACGCCCCAAGCAGATTCTTTGCCGCATACCTTTGCTCAAGCCGCTGATCGGTTTGTCCGCCAACGGTTTGAGACCAGTGAAGTCCATTACCCAGCGCAAACGGCGAGTTCGATCGCGTCCCACCAACCCATGTGAGCGGGCAAAGAAATCCAAGTACTCCGCGCAGTTGGTGTCTCGATAGGTACCAAAACTATCGGGCATGAAACCCAATCGTTTTCGAACTCGGTCGGGATCATTGATCGACGACAGACCTTCGACGAAAGCCTCGCCCGATGTTGGTAGGCCGAGCGTCGAAAGGATCCGCATGCTCGTTGTCTTACCCGCTCCGTTGGGACCGATGTAGCCGAATACGCTGCCTTTGGGAACTTCAAACGAAACATTGTCTACCGCTCGGGTTGTCCCAAACACCCGTGTTACATTCCGCAATTCGATCGCAGGCCCCGTCCACTCGCTACCGAAAGAAGGCGACTTGTCCTTTTTGGAAATCATGGCAACTCTCCCATGATGATATGCGAACTGCGAATCATGCTCGCCGATTCGATCCCCAGCTTGTTGGTGTCTAAATCCATTTTCCCAATGAACGAATTCCGAGGCATGTTTACCCACGACTCAAGCTTGCGTTCCAACAAGCTGTACTGATCGATCGATGAGTATTTGCGGTACCGACTGTTTCCATTCAAATCGGGCGATTCGAGTTTTGGCGGTAGGACATTCGAATCTAAGATATCAAGCGCAGCACCCGGTCCGGTCTTTGCCAAGTCAACGGTTTCGCCTGGGCCGATCACAGATGCCTTCCAGTGTTGGCCGCCTTGGTCACAAACCACGAATTCTGTGATTGGTTTCTCTAGGGTACTGGTGACTGTTGGCGGCGTGCTTTTCATTTCGAAACTCAGCGTTGGCTGATCAGCTTTGTCAACATCGACGCAAATGTATTGCACCTGTTCACGCGGTGGCAAGAAACCTGCAGAGAACCTCTGTTGGTCTGAATCGCTACTGACAGTCCCATAGCGGTCCGAGTTGGAACGGAAATAGTATCGTCTATTCTCGAGTTCAATATTGCTGACAAGATAGGTTGCGGTTTGATCTGAAAAAACGAGGCCAGGTCCCCCGCCAGTTGAATTGAAATAGGTGTGGCGCGATTGCTGGACATTGTATTTCGACTTGGGATCGATCCAGGTGATCTGCCGAACACGCGCCTTGGTGCCCAAGCCATCCTTTGCGATCGCATAGACGAAAAGGCTACAGGTAACGAACAGGGCGGCCGCAGGAGCAGCAAAATACAAAACGTAAAGTCGACTTCGATTCCGCAAAAAGTAATAGCAGACCGGCCCGATCAGCAACGCAAACAGAATGTTCAGCAGCACAAACGTCTTGACAGGTGGTTGGCCAACGGATGGGATCACCCAACTCCAGTAGGATGAACTACCCAAGGAAATATCGACTCCATTTCGTGAAGGCCAATCCAGTTTGTCCTCCACAATCGATCCATTTGAGATTTGCTCCACTGATTTCCAAAACTGGAAAGACCCTGGAAATGGATCAGGGTCATCTATCAGAATCACTTGACCAATTCCGAGCGTACCAAATTCGATACGTGCCAAAATATCCGCAATGGGTTCCTCAGCTGCAAAAGGATGCGAGTTCGATCGAAGCTTTGCAAAAACGTCACGACGCATTTTTCCTGAACCACCCGATACTTTCATCTCTGAACCTGTATCGTATAGTCTGCCCGTCTCGTTACGTGAGCCCAAGTCCAGTTTCATAGCCGCCTGTTTTGGGCCAAGCAATCGCCCCGAGCTGATCTGTTGAAGTCGTAATTTTTCCAGCGAGGGGAATGAATTTTTCGTGTCGGTTCCATAAACCCATAACGTTCCTCCGCTCGCAATCCACTTTTCCAACGCGGCATACTTTTGTGGATACTTTGTGTTGAGCTCCTGCAGTTTGTCGACCGACGCGATCACAATATCAAGCTGCGAATACCAAAGCCAATTTTCATCGGCATCGGCGCCAGTAAACGTGCGGTACTGAACCCAGCATGGCTGAGTTTCGCGAAGCTGATTGGTTGCCTTAACTGTCGATTGTCGTTTGTTTTTAGAATCTTCGGGCAGCGGGCCGTCACCCAGCACTGTGTTAAGCGTTCGTATATCGGGAACGTACTTTTGGTCAGACTTGATCCCCGAATCGCCGATCATTACACCAACCAGATGATGTTGTGATACATCTTGCATCTCCAAGCTAAATCCGGCTTGGTTTGAGCCGCTAGGAATAGCTTCACCGTCTTCCCAAATACGGGCACTCACTTTCCGCCAAGGGAAATAGCGAGGCACCAGAATCTCTTCTGTGTGCACGGCAACGCCTTCAGGCAACACAAACGATTTGGTGAATTCGTAACTGAGCTGGCCTCTGTTGTTTTGCGATGGCGTGATGAATACTTGTACGTTGTGGTCGCGTACGAACGTTGCCTTCTTTGATTGAAACTCAAGCCGAATCGGTTGGTATCCATTCCCACCGCGGTGCTCGACTTGCATCCTCATCACAAAATCCGCGAAAGCTCGATTTCTAGGCAGAGTCAGGATGTTCTGCGTCTCTGCTTTAGCGACCGATTCGGTGATAAAAATGTTGACCGATGCGATCAACAACAAAAAAACCGTAGACCGAATCATGTTGTACGCTCTTGGTTTGGGAGATCATCGGTCGGCTGCTTTTCGATCGCTTCGACAATTGGCTCGGTGGCCGATGTCATCAGACTCGCGATCAAAAACAGTATCACATAAACCAGAAAACAGCCTGCCGATGTGGCCAGCAGTAGAACAATGATCTTGGTCCAAAAGGCAGCGTTTTCACTCGACATTCGAACGATCGTCATGATCACTGCGGACACAATGATCAGAATCAACAAAAACCGCATCGAGGTCTGCGGCAGAATTTTTTCTGCCACTGGTTTCGAATCAGTACTAGGCTGGTCTTCCAAAAATCTATTCCCGTAAAGTTTGCGTGCGCGTGATGTCGAGTGCTTTGGCCAGATTTATTTTGCAGGTAGAGGTCGTAGCGGAAGCCATCAAGGGTTTGCCGATTTACTGAGCCGATGGCGCTAGCCACGGGCCTTGTGGTGATAACGCAACCCTTCGAGGCCCGTGGCTAGCGCCAGCGGCTCACCAAAATATGCCACGCTAATAAATCAACAAACCGTCAAAGACTTTCGGGGATACACATGCCAAGGCCAAAACTCTTGGCCTGATCGGCTACCCCAAAATTGAATCTGGTCGGTAGATTGTCAAAATCAGCATCAAGCAACAAAACTGGATTCGCTGCCTTTTCATGCAATGTTGACAATCCACTCGTCATGATAGTGTGACATTGCCAGAAAGGTTGCACGAGACGCTCAAAATTCGTTCAAGCGTATCATGTGTCTCCCAAGGCGATCAGTTGCTGATAAAATTGAGCCCGTTAAATTTGTGAAAATCAATTTTCATTTCTGGCGACATTCAAATTCCTCTATTGAGTTTTATTCGGCATGCTTCAACGAACCATCTCTTGCCTTCTTGTTTTCGCCACCTGCTCAATTGCGAATGCCGATTGGCCTCAATGGCGCGGTCCAAATCGGACTGGGTTCGTTGATTCGCCAGAGCTGACGGAATCTTTGCCAGAAAATGGAAAAAAACCAAAATGGAAGTTTGATTCCTTTCCTGGTGGCACATCGGGCGGTTGGGGATCGCCGGTGATCAGCAACAATCAGGTGTACGTTTATTCTCATGCAAAGAACAAGAAGGGTGACGCGGCTGTTCCTGAGAAAAAGTTTCCCTGGTTGGCGCCCGAAAAACGCGTTGGCATGTCTGACGAGGAGTATCAGGAATACGAAGTCAAACGTCGCAACGAAGATGAGCAACGTTCCAAAGCCTTCAAGTTCACGCAGCGGTTGGTTTGCTTGGACCTCGACAACGGCCAAGTCGTTTGGGAAAAGCAGACGGCTGGTGCGTACACTCGTTTCGTGCAATCGGGAACGCCCTGCGTCGCCAATGGAAAGGTCTTTGTGCTGGGTCCCGCTCGAACTGCGCTTTGCTATGACGCCAAGACAGGTGCGCTGCTGTGGGAAAAACGATTGCCTGGTGAGTTTCGTGACGAGTACTTTGGCAGTTCCTTTATCGTTCACGAGAATGTCGCTTTGGTTGCCTGTGGACCACTTTATGCATTGAATACTGACGATGGAAAGATCCTCTGGAATGGTGACGAGAATCACGATTATTCTTCGCACAGCAGCCCAACTGTTTGGAGTTCGGGCAACACTGCATTGGCGATTTGCAATACCGAAGGCGGGCGAACAGAAGCCTACCGGATTGCTGATGGGAAACAGCTCTGGGAGCTAACGTCTGGTACCGCGCGGTCTTCGCCAATCATCGCTGGTGACCTGTTGTTGACCTATGGAGGTTCTCGCAAGAATGGCTTGACGGCTTTCAAGCTCGGTGGCGAATCCAAGCCCGAGCAGCTCTGGCAATTCCGCGGCGCAGCAGACTCAGGCACCACGCCAGTGGTTCGAGGCGGATATGCATTTGTTCAAGGTGAAAAACGCGTCGCCAAAGTTGACTTGTCGGACGGCTCCCGCGTTTGGCAGACAAGCCTCAAGATCTCTAAGCCAAAGTACACATCGATGATCGCAGCTGGCAAACAAGTCTTTTTTGCCTGGGAAGGAATCATGGCCTTCGACGCGGAATCCAAAGACTTTTCGATGATCTATGATGCGGAAGTCGATTCAAAAGGGCGATTGATCGAAGGAGACAAACTTCGCAAGGAATTAAAGTTGGATGAAATCGCTAGCCGCGAAGGTGGCTTGGCAGAGTCCGAAAAACTGTGGCAAAAGGAAGCGGTAGAATCCGGGCCCTTAGCGTGCACTACGCCAGCATTCAGCGACGGAAAGCTCGTCGTTCGATTGCGAGATTCTGTGGTTTGCTACGATTTGGCGAAATAATCCCAACTTGCTAGCTGAATTCAGTGTCTAAGAATTTAGTGAAAGCAGTTAGAATGCTACCTCTGAACGCTCTTCTTTTGGAGAGCGGTACAGCAACCCCGCTGACTAGGTGATGACTTGCTTTCTAGCCTTGTTAATCGGAGGAAAGCGGCGCGACCCGATCAGTTGTTTGCGCAATCACCTCCGTGTTTTCGCGTATGAAAGTGTCATGCAAAATCTGGCGACCGGCGTTAGCCATCGTGATTTTTCGCAGTTCAATAAAGACTCCTTGAGTGCGTTTTCAAGCCAACACTGTTTCGGCCAAAACAAATTTACTTCCACCCTCCCATTATTCGCAGACCGAACGTGTCTCACATTGCTGCATCCTATTGCAGTCACTTGATCCCCAACTTCCTGTCTAGTCACGGATGATGGACGAACCAATGCAATCAACCACACGATACGAACCAAATCCAACCATTACCTATCATGGTTCGGAAACGACTCAGTCAGACTCGGGGCTTGTCAAGCAGTACGACTACCTGATCGGCTCAAATTCAGTTTCATGGACTGGGCACTATCACATGCTCCGGCAGCTCGGACGGGGCGGCCAAGGCGAGGTGTATCTGACGGAGTATCGTGGCACAGACGGGTTTACCGTTCCCGTCGCAATGAAGATTTTTTCGCCGGAGCGATACCACGACGCCAAGGCGTACGAGGATGCTATGCAGCGTGTTGCATCGATCGCTTCGGAAGTCGCTTTGATTCAGCACGATAACCTCCTGGACGTCCAAAATTTCTTTGAGCGTCGCCGCATCCGCATCATGATGATGGAGTGGGTCGATGGTTATGACTTGCGCCAACTGATGGCACACAAATGTCTCGGACTCTTGGAAGGCCGGGTCACGCAGCGACGTTGGAGCTACATCAACGAAGTCATTCTGACCGAGGGTCCAAAACAGTCTCGATTCAAAGCGGGCATTGCTGTGGCAGTGGTCCGTGAGATACTTGCTGCGTTGGGTGCGCTGCACCGCAAAGGGATCGTGCACGGCGACATCAAACCTGCAAACGTGATGCTGAAGATGACCGGTCACGCGAAACTCATCGACATGGGTTCGGCATTCTATTTGGATTCCCCACCGCAAGAACGCGACTGCACTCCAATCTATGCGCCACCCGAAGTCTTGGAAAACTATGCGGTTACACCACGTAGTGACTTAGCGAGTGTCGGCTATGTGTTGATCGAACTGCTGAGCGGAGTCAACGTTTTTGCCGGACTTGATCGCTTGCGTGACCTGCTGCATGCAAAGCGAGAACTACCGAACCGACTGGATGAAGTTTTGCCGGATGAAGTTGTTTGCAACGAACTTTTGATGAGTTTCATCCGCGGGCTGATTGCTCCCGATCCGAACCGGCGTTTCCCCAACGCCGAAGCAGCAGAACACGATCAAGGCGCCGCTGCGTTTCACCGGCAGCTGGTCATGGGTGACATGGCAACCGAGTACGACAATGATATCCGCCTGTGGCTAGAAGAGTTGCGGCAACTGGAATCAACGAACTGAAATGGATACACATCACTTGGAAGTTGCGGTTCAAGCCGCAAAGGCCGGCGCGGCCGAACTAATGTCGCGACGTGATAGCCGGGTTGTCAGCGAAAAGGCGCCCAAGGATTTAGTCACCGATGCTGACTTGGCTTCACAGAAAGCGATTCGCGATTTGCTAACCAGCAAGTTTCCCGACTACGCGTTTGTCGGTGAAGAAGAAGGCGAAAACGAACCGCCCGATGCAGTACGTGCTAACCATCCAGATGCGCAGCCGTGTTGGGTGGTCGATCCGCTTGATGGCACGATCAACTATGTACACCGCTTGCAGAGTTTTGCCGTTTCGATCGGGCTGTACGCGCAAGGAAAAATGCGACTGGGTGTGATTTACGATCCCGTTATTGACGAGATTTTTACAGCCATCGACGGTCAAGGTGCGCATTGCAACGGACGGCCAATGAAAGTCAGCAGCTGCACCGATCTATCGGACGCGCTGCTGGCGTGCAGCTTTCCAGCTGGCGTTCGTGCTCAAGCTCCTGAGATCGACCGGTTCGCACGAATACTGGAAAAATGTCGGTCCGTTCGTCGACTTGGTTCGTGCGCGCTGAATATGTGTTACGTCGCGGATGGACGACTGGATGGTTACTGGGCAACCAGCGTTGCAGCCTGGGACGCAGCAGCAGGGATCGTTATCTGTCGCGAAGCCGGTGCAAGTCTATCTGCCTACAACGGTGGAGCCATCGATGTATGGTTGCCACGGTTTTGCGTCTCCGCGTCTGAGCCGATTCAACAACGCATCGTCGGTATGCTCTCGTCGCCCGCACAGCAATCGTAAAACGATTCACCGGCAGGTTTCAACCGTTCGGGGTCAATACTGCTTTGACGATTTGGCCTGAGTGCATTGTTTCAAAAGCAGTTTGCCACTGCTCAATTGGCCACGTTCCACCCAAGATCGGTTTGATGTCCAGTTGACCAGTAGCCAACAGGGACAGGACTCGTTCCCAGATCGTCCAGTGATGACTGAAGCTACCTTGGAGCGTAACATTCTTTTGAACCAGCGGGTCCACATTGAAACCCAGCGGTTTCGGGCCCCAACCTACTTTCGTGACCCAACCAGCCGGCCGGACCAGATCGATCGCGGACTTTAGGGTCGCCGAAACGCCAGCGGCATCGATCACGACATCAGCCCCCAATCCGTCACGCGCTTTGGACCATTCACAGGCGTCTGTCATCGTCTCACAGCCGTACTGTTTGGCAATTTTGAATCGTGCGGTATCCGATTCCAAGCCCAGCAAACCGACTTCACCGCCAGCCAGTCGAGCCATCGCGGCGCACAGGATCCCAATGGTTCCAGGGCCAATGACCAACACACGATCCCCAGGTTCGATTCGTGAATTCTTGATCACTGCATTGTAGGCAACGCAGCACGGTTCGGTCAGCGCCGCCAGTTCCAGCGAGAGCGCGTCGGGAACTTGGTGCAAGCATCGGGCAGGTACACGCGTGTACTTGGTCATCGCACCATCGACGCCGTAACCAAATCCTTTTCGAGTCGGGTCCAAGTTATACAAGCCGCGTCGCGACATGGGATTGTCTGGATTGATCACAGCGGCCGTTTCACTAGCGACACGATCACCTTCCTTCCAATTCGAAACGTTCTTTCCTGTTTCGATCACGTGACCTGCAAACTCGTGTCCCAGCACAACGGGATAATTCACGGGCCAACTATGCGACGCCGTCCATTGATGCAAGTCACTCCCACAAACTCCCACGGCGGCAACCTCCACTAGCACATCATCGGGACCGATCGTTGGTTGTTTGAACCCACGAACTTCGACACATCCAGGCTCGGGCGCGTAGTTCACAACAGCTGGAGATTCAGTCATGATTCAACTTTGGATGTGCATTTTGGTGGGCGTTAAGTTTTTTATACTTATACCACCAGAGCTTTAACGCGTCAGTGCATTTGCTTTTCTCGTAGCGAAAGTCCTGAGGGGTTGTCGATTTACATGTGTGGCATGTTTTTGTGAGCCGCTGGCGCTAGCCACGGGCCTCGAAGCGTTGCGTTGTCACCACAAGGCCCGCGGCTAGCGCCGTCGGCTCAGTAAATCAACAAACCGCCAAGACTTTCGGCCCAATGATCAGGCAAATCGCCGTGCGACGGGACTAATTCGCAATCGATACAAAAATAGTGCAGCGCTCTCGTATATTGGGGCTCTTAGCGTTTGCAGGCACGGTGTTCATAAAGCGTGTCCGCACTCGTTTTTATTTGATCATCACCCCGTGACCAGGCGATAGCATGCGACTGTTCCATTGTTTTTTTGCGGCCACCTTGCCACTTGTTTGCATCGGCACGCCACTGTGCAGCGTAGCTAACGCCCAAGACGCCAAGCTCGGGCTGTCCATCGAGTTTCTGAACGAAACGATTCGGCAAGCAGACGAAATCGAGGATCAGAAAACTCGCTCTGCAGCTCAGTGGAAATTGGTATGGGCTCTCCTTGGCGCCGACTTGCCAGGCGAAGCGTTTGACCAAGCAATGAAGCTATCCCAAAGCAACCCGCATACATTCATTCTGTCAATGAATAGGATCGGCAATTACGCGAAAAAGAATAACGATGCCGCGATGGTTACCCGAACATTCACAACCGCAGCCAGAGTCGATCAGGAGACGGGCAACAAATACACATCCAATGTCGTCGACATGGGATTCAAACTCGATCGTCCACTTGATGAAATTATCCGTATCGCAACGAACAGCAAAAAGAGCCAGCCCGCGTTTTCGCGCATACGAAACTGGTTGGCCAGAAAGGGACGTGTTGATGAAGCTTACCAATTCGCGGCCACCTACCTGCCAGGAACGAAGATCTTGCATCACCATCGACAGATCGGGTACAGCTGCGCGTCGGTGAAACACTACGATTACTATGCCAAGCATGACTACTTTGGCCAAGCGATCGACGTTATCCACAAGATGCCACCAGGCAAAGAACGTGACCACGTGATCAGTACATTGGTTAGCAACTTGATGTACACGACCAACAGGGACACGGTTTCGGATGAACACCTGAAGCTGGCGACACACTGGGCTCAGCAGATCCAAGATGACGCCAAACGTGGCGCTGCGAAACGCAACGTCATGCAACGCGAACGGGCCCCCAAGAAAACCGTTCAACAACTAGAAAAACAATTCGCGGCCGCCAAACTGCGTGAAGAAAAGTCACAAATCTTGACGCAGATCTTTCATCTTTTGATTGCTGCAGAGGATCTGGATCAAGCCGACAAAATATTGCCAAGGCAGTTGCAATTGATCAAAGACCAACCGCGAGAAAAGCAAATCAGTGCGTTTGGAGCCTACGACGACGAAACAGCCATCAAGCACATGACTTGGACACACGAGCGCACGATGGTGCAAACGCTTGCCAAAGTTGGCAAGCTGCAGGAAGCGAAAGCGAGATTGCAAAAGATGTCCGAGCTACCAGAACACGAACCGATGTTGTTCATCGGAAATCTGGCCGGCATTCGACAACAACTGATGCTGCAGTTAGGTGAATGGGATGAATTGAAAAAGATGCTCGCCGCCACCAACCCTGGCCAACCGCACGCCTATGCCCTCATAGTCACACAAGATTTGATCAGAAAAGGACGGCTGAAAGAGGCGGCAAAAGAATTCCAAGCAGTCTTGGACCAGCCGCAGGAAGTGGTGTTCCCAGCGGACAAAATCAACCATTTTTCAGCGACCGTCCACGAAGAGTTAGCTGTCGCCTTGGTCGAATCAGGCGACGTCGAAACGGCGGTTTTAATTTTGAACCAAATCCCAGAACACGAGTATCTAACGCAGCCCTTCAGGTCTTTCGGTCGCACGCTCTGTGCCGATAAGGATCTAGCGAAACTAAAACCGTGGCTGGAGAAACTCCCCCACCAAACCGCCCGGGTCTACACCCGTTTGGGCGCCTGGTACGCCGCAATAAAGAACGACAAGTAACCAATTGGGCATTTGGTCTTGTCACTCCGAACCTGGATCATCCAAGGGGCTCGCTATCGATACTCTGCGTGACACTTCGTGCAACTATTCTTCAGTTTTGAAAAAGCGGTTGCAGAAACTTTGTG
>CAYNNP010000052.1:14304-29777 GCA_964398215.1 uncultured Pirellulaceae bacterium
TTGTGAACGCAGATGGTCAGACACCTGCCGCTGGCCCTTCTCCCACGAAGGACTGAAAGTTGGCAAGTCGAAATCCGCACTTACCTACGACAAGATTAGACTTGCAGTTGCAGTGAGTGCTTTACTCTGGTCTACCCAGCCAAATCAACTTGCCTGCTTGAGAAACTTACTGGCGTACAAGATGTAGCTGTATGTGCCTGGTTTGCAATCACTGCGAGTTTCAATGGACTGGTGGATAACTCGCATTGCCAATTGTGCTTGCTCGGTATCGTCCTGCATTGATTGCCAGCGATGAAGTGCATCGGTGACGATTTGTGTCCACTCTGTTTTTGGTTTGAGTGATCGCACAACACATCGCAGCGATGCGGCTAAAACGCTGTCATCAATTTCCTCATAGCGTTCAGCTTTCTCGATCAGAAACGTCTCTAGACTCAACATCAAATGCGGGTTTGTGTGGGTCAGCCGATTCCGTTCGCTAGCCTTGACTTCCATCGACGGCGCGATGGCGATGGTTGGTTCTGGACGCCGGGCGCGTCGCTTTTGAGCCTGTTTAAGTTGCTTTTTGTTAATCGCCATCGGAGATTCCTTTCTAGTTGGCAGGTGTTCCATCGAGCAACAATTATGCGCTAACGGCCTGAATTGGCGAAGGGCAATTTTATGCGTCAGAACGCTGGTATTTGGCTGAATTCATTGAGAATTAACATCTTCAAAAAACGTATTTTGGCACACGTTAAAAGCAGCGCCTAGCAGGTCTGGTAAACTGTCCAGACTCTTTTTCTTTTGAATGCATGCACGTAACATCCTATGTCGCGAATTTACTTTTCATTTGTTCTTGCGATCTGTTTTTCGGGTCCGCTTTTTTCCCAGGCTGTCGACCAGATACGATTGGTCAATGGTTCGCGACTGGAAGGCAACATCGGTAGTGCTAGCGCGACTGAGTTGTCAATCAATGTGAAGGGCTCCAAACGAATTGCCAAAGTGAACGAAGTGAAATCGGTATCGTTTGCCGATGAGCCTGCGGAGTTAACGGCGGGACGCAATCGTGTGATGGCAGGAAAGTTTGCACAGGCGTTGGCGGATCTAAAGAAACTGAATCCGGCAAGTATCAATCGGGTAATCGTATCGCGCGACTTGCAGTTTTACTTGGCATTTGCTCAGGCCAAGGTTGCGCTTTCGGTCGGTGGCGACAAACCTGAAGCGACGAATGCCATGTTGGCTTTTGTTCGTGCGGATCCGAACAACTTTCACTTCTTTAGCGCGGCGGAAATACTAGGTGACTTGTCTGTTGCCCAAGGCGATTACGCTTCGGCAGTGAAATACTACAGTGCGATCTCAGCCAAAGCGCCCTGGCCAGAATTCAAAATGCAAGCGATGTCCAGCGAGGCGCGGGCCCTGATCCAACAAGGCGACTTTGCGGAAGCACAAAAGAAGTACGAAGCGATCTCGGCAATGAAATCTGAAAGTAAACCGGCACGACGGCACAAACTACTGGCCGCATTGGGGCGCGGACGGTGTTTGGCTGAAACCGGAAAAGCCGACGAAGGCATCCGTTTGATCGAAAAGGTAATCCAGGAAAACGACCCTTCCGACGGCGAGTTGTTTGGCCGGGCCTACAATGCCCACGGCGATTGCTTTCGTAAATTGGACAAGCCCAAACAAGCTTTGATGGCGTACCTGCATGTCGACATCTTGTTTTACTCCGATCCTGAAATTCATGCGGAGGCTCTGTATCATTTGTCCAAGTTGTGGGCCGCTACGAACAACGATCGTGCTGTTGCTGCACGGACAATTTTGGACGACCGCTATCCAGGCAGCATTTGGGCAACGAAGAAGTAGTATCAGGTGATCACTGCTGATTGCAGTTTGCCTACTTGGTCACGAACCAGCCTTCGGGCGGATCTGGCAAATTGAAAGCGTTGTGATACTGGCGCTGTTGTATTTCGATCCACATCAACGACTGTTTATTCAGTTGAGTTGGACGTGCTCGAATCGCTTTTCTGGCGTAGTGTTTTGCGCTGCTGAAGTCCTGTTCCGCCGCGAATGCCAGAGCTAGGTTGTGCATCGCGGCGACTTGTAGTGGCTGTTTTTCTGCGACGGTCTGCCATATCTCTTTGGCTTCGAACCATCGACCGTTCATCGCCAACATGTTTGCTTTGCGTACCTGTTTGCTACCGGGCAACAGATAAGGAATCGCCAATTGAATTTCATCGCGTTTGATCGATGGCGTCAACAAGTTGAAAGTTTCCCGGACCATTGCGGCTTGTAAAATGTCTTCATCTGATCCAGCAAGTGAAAGCTCAGGATACTTTTTCAAGACCGCATCCAATTCCACGATCACGGGCTTGCCACCAACAGGGCGGTTCTCTGTCAAAGAAAATAGTCGCCACGAAACCGCCATTCGATTTTTAATTTCAAGTGCGCGCCTGCCTCGATCTTTCAGCAGTTCGCCACGTAGCACGTAGTCGTAGCCTTGCTCGCTGGCATAGGAAGCCAATGCGATATCGCTGGTCGCGCCTTGGCTGGCGCTAGCAAGTTGGACGTCGGATTCTTTTTCCAGTTCACTTGCGCGAACCACAGAGACTTCTCGGCCGGTATCATTCGGGGCCATTGCGATCAATTTTTCGGACAACTGATCCGAGATGTCTTCAGCGCCTTCGATCTCACTGACCACAACACGCTTGCCGACGGTGGATTCGATTTCAGGAGTCTGCCAAACGTGGATTGGCGCGTACATTCGGCAGCCCGCCAGGCCAGTGATGGTGGCAATCAAGAGTAGCGAGCGGCTGCAGAATTCAAGAAACATCACCTGTATGTAGGATTACTGTCGAATTCGGGTCAAGCTGTCATTGCGGTTCGGAGCGTTGAAGCCACGATTTTTAGCCGAATAGCCCGGGCAGCGATCACTTATTCTGCTGGGGAAGGTCTGGCTCGCTTTGGTTGGCTGGCAATCGATGATTCAGGCGCTTGTCGCACATAAACAAATGCCTGTGAAACACATTGCACCTTACGAATGAATGCAAATTTTCTAGAATCCCGTCTGAACCAAGACATCTTTACTGGGCTCCAGACTCACATGACGCACTACAACCCTTCCGAAATCGAGCCGCGCTGGCAGGAATATTGGGAACGCAACCAGACGTTTGCGACCCCAGAAATGCCGGGCGCAAAGAAACGCTATGTCTTGGACATGTTCCCGTACCCAAGCGGGAATGGCCTGCACGTCGGGCACCCCGAGGGCTATACCGCGACGGACATTGTTTCTCGTTTTGCCAGAATGCGAGGCGAAAGCGTCTTGCACCCCATGGGCTTCGATGCGTTCGGATTGCCTGCAGAAGAACACGCGATCAAAACCGGCGAGCACCCCAGGATTCAGACTCAGGAGAACATCGAAAACTTCACGCGTCAACTAAAGATGTTGGGTTTCAGTTACGACTGGACTCGCGTGCTGTCGACGACGGACGAAGGCTACTTTCGTTGGACGCAGTGGATTTTCTTGGTGTTGTATGACACGTGGTTCGATGTTGACCAACAAAAGGGTCGGCCGATCGATGAGTTGCCAATTCCGGATGATGTTCGCAGTCAAGGCCGCGCCGCAACGGAAGCTTACAGAGATTCACATCGGTTGGCTTACGAAAGTGATGCGATGGTCAATTGGTGCCCTGGACTGGGAACCGTCTTGGCGAATGAAGAAGTCATCGATGGCAAAAGCGAACGTGATCAACATCCCGTCCAGCGCTTGCCGCTTCGACAATGGATGTTGCGAATCACATCGTACGCTGAAAGACTGATGAGCGGTTTGGACGATTTGAATTGGTCCAACGGAATCAAGAAACTGCAGGCGGATTGGATCGGACGAAGCACCGGAGCTGAAGTCGATTTTTACGTCGGAGATCCTGAACAATTCGCCGCGTGGCAGGCCGCTCGTTCAGCAGGCGGGTTCCCGGTTGAGACCGATGCGCAATCGTTGCGAGTTTACACAACACGGCCGGATACATTGTTTGGCGCTACCTACATGGTAGTTGCACCGGAGCATGCTTTGGTCGATCAATTGACCACGGCTGATCAAGCTGCGGCCGTGAAAGAGTACTGTGAAAAAGCTTCGTTCAAGAGCGAACGCGAAAGAACAATCGACGGCAAAGCAAAAACGGGTGTCTTTACAGGGACCTATGCGACCAACCCGGTGAACGGTCAGCCGATTCCGGTTTGGGTTGCCGATTATGTTTTGGCTGGTTATGGAACCGGCGCCATCATGGCCGTTCCCGCGCACGATGATCGCGATTTTGAATTTGCCAAGCAGTTTGATTTAAAAGTCATTCCAGTTGTCGATCCGCCCGCCGACCACGAAGACCGTGACGGAATTTTGAGCGGCGACGTGTGCTTTGTCGCCGAAGGAAACGCGATCAACAGTGGTGAATTCGATGGCCAGACAACGGCAGAATTGAAAGCCAACATCACGAATTGGTTGGGCGAAAATGGCCAAGGACACGAAGCGGTGAACTATAAATTGCGGGACTGGTTGTTCAGTCGCCAGCGATTCTGGGGCGAACCGTTTCCGATCTTGCATGAGTTGGACGACGAAGGGAATCGTACCGGTGTCAAACGCGGAGTTGATGCTTCTGAATTGCCTGTGACTTTGCCGAATTTGGAAGACTACAAACCGCACGGGCGACCCGAGCCATTGTTGGCCAAGGCGGATGATGACTGGCTTTACGTGACCATCGACGGTGTGCGATATCAACGCGAGACGAACACGATGCCGCAGTGGGCCGGGTCGTGCTGGTATTACTTGCGGTATATCGATCCTACGAACGACCAGATGATGATCGATCCGGAAAAAGAAAAAGCGTGGATGCCGGTCGATTTGTACGTGGGTGGTGCAGAGCATGCTGTGTTGCACTTGTTGTATTCACGTTTCTGGCACAAGGTGCTGTATGACCGTGGGCATGTCAGCACGGAGGAACCGTTTCAGCAATTGGTAAACCAAGGAATGATCCTAGGGGCGCCCCAGCACCACATGACCGAAGACCGCTACGCCGAAGCGAAAGAACAGTTGGATGCTTTGGGGATAGCTGGTGTTCGCATCGAAGATGACAAGAAGACAACGATTGTTCTTAAACACAACGACGATCGCGAATTGACCGACGACGATACGGAAAAACGCAAAGGCGCGTTGTATGTAACTGGTACCGAAATCAAGGTCACGGCCAAAGCCGATAAAATGTCCAAAAGCCGCGGCAATGTGGTCAATCCCGATGTGGTCGTGAGTGAGTACGGTGCCGATGCCTTGCGTTTGTACGAGATGTTCATGGGGCCGTTGACGGCAACGAAGCCTTGGAACATGGCGGGCGTTGGGGGCGTAAGGAACTTTTTGGATCGTGTTTGGCGGATGGTCGTCGACGCAAAGTCAGATGATTTGAAAATCAATTCAGCGATTGCCGAAGTCGACTGCGATGAAGAACAAAACCGTGTCTTGCATCAAACGATCAAGAAGGTCACGGCTGATACCGATTCAATGGACTTCAATACCGCGATCGCAAAGATGATGGAATTCACGAATTTCTTCACGCGAAGCGAACAACGTCCCCTTTCGGCGATCAAGACGTTCTTGGTGATTTTGTCACCTTACGCGCCACACCTTGCCGAAGAACTGTGGTCAATATTGGGAGAGAAAGAGTCGATTGCTTTGCAGAGTTGGCCTGAGCATGACGAAGATGCCTTGGTCGAAACGAGCATCGTCATTCCTGTGCAGATCAATGGCAAGGTCAAGGCCAAGGTTAGTATCAGCCCCGACGCTGATAAAGATGCGATGCTCGAAGCCGCGCTTGCTGACGCCAAGGTCCAGTCCTCGACCCAGGGCATGACGATTGTCAAGCAAATCGCAGTGCCAGGGAAATTGGTGAACTTGGTAGTTAAACCTCAGTAGCCGGCGCGTGCGTTTCTGCGTTTCTGTCTCGGAAACTTGCGATCAAGAATCCGAGACACAGCAGAGTCAGGATCCTGGCTGGCCAGTCTCCAATTCGGAGATACACGCTGACGCGGTCATCGCGAATCGGCGTCGCGATGATGTCGCCTTGGCTGCCCACGTCCAGTCGCTGGGTCACACTGCCATCGCTGGCGATCCATGCGGTTGGCCCATTGTTCGCAGCAGACAAAATGGGGCGCCGGCAACCAACTGCAACCAATTGGGCGCAGCGCAAGTGATGTTCCACGACACTGGATTCATCGAACCAAGCATCGTTGGTGACGGTAACCACAACATCTGGCATTTGGTCAAGTGCACGCAACTGCGCGAGTTGCCCAAGCGTCACTCGTTCAACAGCGGTTTCGATGCAAACGTTGGGTGAAACACGGGTGCCGTTCACACTGAATGCTTTGGGAATTGGACCGACATCGATCTTGGGAACAATCCCATCCAACGCCGAGAACCACTCCAAAATTGGAATGTATTCTCCGAACATAACGCGGTGTTGTTTTCCGTACCAATCTTCGACTCTGCTGGCGGGACCAACATGAACCACACCGCTGAATTGGTATGGTCGGTCGCGAAAATCGAGCACACCGCAACCGGCAATCAAATGAGGTTTTGAACGCGATTGCTTTTTAGATGCCAAGGCAATTTGCAAGTCACTGGATCGAATCTCAAACATTTGTTGCATTTCATAAGCTCCGTCCAGGAACTCGGTGAGCGATAGCTCCGATGCTTTGGGGACAGTTGTCAACTGTCCGACCAGCATCAATGGCAAATCGCCGGTGTACATGGATTCGGGCCAAACGACCGCGTCGACTTCCGTTTTTGCAGACGCCAATGCCCTGACCGACTGACGCTCGTACGCTTCAAAGATTTCGATTTCGCGTTCACTGTCTTGGGCATATTCAACGGGCTCACTACGTTGAATCAATGCAAACGTCGCAAGCGTTTCGGTACCTGTTTGATTCAACCGAAAGTTACCGTACACGACCGTCGCCGCGACTAGCCCAGCAGCAATCACCACCGATGGAATCAGCCGCGAAAGGGTTTCTTTCTTGCGCGCGTAATGGACAAGTTCAAAAATCGCGACGTTGATACTGGCGACGACGAATCCGACGCCATAGGATCCAAAGATGTCCGCGATCTGGATCATGAGCGGCATGTCGACTTGTGTGTGACCAAGCATCGCTGCACTGATCCCAGTCAGCATGTAATTTCTGGCGCACTCAGCTCCCACCAAGCAAACGGGGGCCGCAACCCAAAGGGGGATTCGCCGTGACATTTGGCGACATACCAAGACAAACAGCACAACGTAGATCGCTAGGTAACCTGAAAGTGCAAGCCAACAGGGGTAGATCAATGGGTTCGCATGACGCAAACCTTGCAACGAAACGGCCCAGTAGATCCCAGCAACGAGCCAGATGCGGACATAGTCGCCTTTCAGAAATCGCTGTGGGGTTCGCACCAACACCAACCATGGCACCAATGCAAAATACGCAGCCCACCAAAAACCAAAGGGTGGCTGTGAAAACCAGAGCAAGATCGCACCAAGTACAGCGATCAAAGTGATGTGATTTCGTGTCAGGTCCGTCTGGCATTCTTTATCTTGCATCCGGGTATCATAGGAATTCTTGGGGCGCGGTGGAATCGCGTTTTTTGCGTACAATACAGGTCACGCAAGTTTGCAGAACCTATTTTTCTGAGTTTGGCATGGATAACGAAAAGTATTTGGGCCCCTATCGCTTGGGCGAGTTGCTTGGCAAAGGCGGCATGGGCGCGGTCTACGAAGCCGCCCATGCTAAGTCGGGCGACCGTGTCGCTGTGAAATTGATATCGCTTCATCTCTCCGATGAGATGCGATTTCGCCAGCGTTTTGAGGCCGAAGTCGAAACGCTGAAACTCCTCAGGCATAAGAATATCGTTCAGTTGATTGGCTATGGCGAGGAAGCTGGGCAGCTCTTCTACTCGATGGAGTTGGTCGACGGAGAAACTTTACAAACGCGAATTCGACGCGAAAAAAAGATCGAGTGGATGGCCGTCATTGAATACGGCATTCAAATTTGTGGAGCATTGAAACACGCCCATGACATCGGTGTATTTCATCGCGATATCAAACCTGCAAACTTGATTTTGACTCCCGATGGGACGATCAAGCTTGTCGACTTTGGAATCGCGAAAACGTTTGGCTTCGGCGAACATACAGCGGTTGGTTCGGTTCTGGGCACAGCCGACTACATGGCTCCCGAGCAGGCACAGAATCATGGCATCACGCAGCGTACTGACCTGTATTCGCTGGGCAGTGTTATGTACGCCATGCTTGTTGGACGACCGCCGTTTCGCGGCAAAACCATTACGCAAGTGATCGATTCATTGAAGCGGGATAAGCCCGTGCCGTTGGAGATGATTGATCCCAACCTTCCCGATGATCTTGTTGAATTGATTCACCAGCTTTTGGCCAAAAACAGCGAGGATCGACCACCAACCGCGCTGGCGGTCATGAACCGATTGAAGGCGATGCATGCTGGGTTAAAAAAACAGGCGACGATGGCTGGTGTCGAAAATGACACAACACAATCCAAACGCTCAATTTCCATTCATGTTAATCCGTCAGCAAACACTGTTCACGTTCCAGGTGCAGCGCCAGGTGACCACACCATTGTTGATCCAGCTTCTCGCGCCACCCAAGCGCCCGTGGATCCACAAACAGAACAGACCAACATCGAGCGAAAGACGCATTTTCAAACGGTCGAAAATCAGAATTCGACGCGTGGGAGGTTCGCGACAGAACAAGCTGAGGCTAGTGGTCTCGACATGCGAATGGTGACGATCGGTATCCTTGCTTTGTGTTTGATTGGCGGTGTGTTCTTCATTGGCCGAGGTATCATCAACAAGCAAGAATCGGTGGACGAAATCTATGAACGTATCACACAAGCCAACTCCGAAGGCCGGTTGAAGGAATCACGTGGTGACCTGCGTCGGTTTGTAAAGCTATTTCCGGATGATCATCGGTATGACGAAGTGTCCGTGATGCTTCATCGGCTTGAACTCGACTCTCAAGTGCTAAGACTGAAGACGCAAAAGAAGATCGGTGCATCGGAGCTACAGGAACACGAGCAAGCATTCTTGGATGCAATGGAACTGCGGGATTCCAGTCCCGAAGCAGCGTCAAAGAAATTGGGAAGTTGGTCGGCCGCGTTTCTGGATTCTGTATCCGAGCAAGACGAGTCGGTCGTAGCGTTGGCAGAACTTGCAAAATTCGAGGCACGGCTGTTGAAGCAACGTGGCCCGCGAGTTTCGATTGACCCACGCATCCAGGGGGTTTTGGACCGCATCGAATCCGCTTCTTCGCTGCCCCAAAACGAGCAACTGGAGATGCTGGAGGGGATTGTAGAATTCTACGGAGACCAGAAATGGGCGCAGTCGGCGGTGGAGGCTGCCAAACGACGACTGGATTCAATGCAGTAAATGCTAGGCAATCATGGTTTCAAGCTGGAATAATAGCTCGGTGCGGAAAGCATGTGGAATTGCGAATTCACAGGCTATAATTGAAACTGCATACGAGCTGCGGCGTTTTACCGTCCGGCCAACCCATCTGGCGCGCTGCCACAAACCAATTTTCAATGCCGCATCTGTTCGCAAATTATCGGCGTATTTTCTCCATCGTCGTGGCGTTGGTCTTCGGATCAGTATGTCCGTCTGAAGACGATTTGGCGCGTGGAAAAATGATCTTTCAAAAGTCCTGTGCGTCTTGTCATGGCGGTCAGGGTCAAGGTGTTGATGAACACTACGCCGATGCACTGATCGGTGATTCGTCCGTTGGTGAGCTAGCCAAAGTCATCGCGGAAACGATGCCCGAGGAATCGCCCGAGTCTTGTGTTGGTAAGGATGCTCGAGATGTGGCGGCTTATATTCACGAGATGTTCTACAGCCCAGCAGCCCAACTAAGAAATCGGCCGCCGCGAACTCAGTTGTCTCGACTAACCGCCCCTGAATTGCAACAGAGTCTCGCGGATTTGTACGAGCGATTTCAAGAAGAGAGCTACGTTCTCGATGACCGCGGGATCGATGCGGTCTATGTCGACGACAAGAATTTGAACCGCAAGAAAATCAAGATCGAACGTGTTGATGACCTGTTAGATTTTGATTTTGGCAACAAAGGGCCGGGTGCCGGAATTGATAGGAAGGAATTCTACATCCACTGGGCCGGTTCGCTGAAGGTTGACCACACCGGTCGATACGACATCATCCTTCGCAGTTCATGTTCGTGCATGATGTATTTTGGGCATCGCGATAGGGAGTTGTTCAACAATCATGTTCAATCCGAAGGCAAAGAAGAGTTTCGGGCCACGATGAATTTGATTGGCGGGCGCCTGTATCCGCTGAAGATCACTTTTACACAGCGCAAGCGAAAAACCAAACAGCCGCCTGCCAAGATTTCACTGTCTTGGGTGCCGCCCAACGGCACAGAACAGATCATTCCCAATCGCCACTTGCTGCCAAAGTGGATGCCAGGCACATTTGCGCTGCAAGAAAAACTTCCGCCGGACGATCGCAGCTACGGTTATGAACGCGGCACAGCGGTCGATCGTGGCTGGGATCAGTCGACTACCAACGCCGCCCTGGAATTTGCTCAATTCGCGACCCGTGAACTTTACCCTCGTTATCGCCAACGTCATAAAAAAGACAAAGACGACAATCGACAGGTCCTGCGTGGATTCTTGACCGAGATTTTGGAGGTTGCCTTTCGTGGTTCACTGAACGAACCGATGCGCGAACTGTATATCGACCGGCAGATAGATAAATCGCCCGATGATGCAGAAGCTATCAGACGCTGTTTGTTGTTGGCGCTGAAGTCGCCGCGTTTCTTGTATCCGGCCTTGGACTCTGATCGCAGCCCTTCACAACGTGCCGGTAATCGACTCGCCCGCGTGCTGTTCGATTCGTTGCCATCCGACCAGCCATTGTTGAATCTGATACGCAATGAAAAGTTGACCAAGGACGCGCAGATTGCTGCTGCGGCTTGGCGAATGACTGCTGACTATCGTTGCCAAGCCAAAATGCGCGCGATGATTTACCATTGGCTGGATCTTGACGACCTGGATGAATTGACCAAAGACTCAAAGCGTTTTCCGGGTTTTGACCGTCAACTTGTAGGCGACTTGCGTGCCTCGTTGGACGCGTTGATTGACGATGTTGTGATGAACGAGCAAAGCGATTTTCGTGAGCTGTTGTTAGCAAACTGGACTTTCACAAACGACAGGCTCAATGAATTTTTCGGGCAGCATTGGTCGCCCACAGGGCCCGAATCCAATGAGCTACGCAGGAGTGTCACCGACCAAGTTACTCGCGCCGGATTGCTGACTCACCCATTGGTCCTGGGCAAGTTGAGTTATCACACTGAATCATCGCCGATACATCGAGGTGTCTTTTTAGTCCGCCAGATGCTAGGACGCACTTTGCGGCCACCGAACGAAGCCTTCACGTCGATTGACCCAGATTTGCATCCCGGCCTGACAACTCGGCAGCGAGTCGAACTGCAAACCAACGAGAAAAATTGTCAAGTTTGCCACGGAAAAATCAATGCACTTGGTTTCTCCTTGGAGAATTTTGACGCTGCCGGTCGATTTAGAACTTTGGACAATGGCAAGCCTGTTGACGCAAGTGGACACTATCTTGCAAAGAATGGTCGAATGATCAAATTCAAAGGACCGCGAGGGCTGGCCGAGTTTTTAGTGTCAAGCTCGGATTGCCACGAAGCGTTTGTGGAAACAGTGTTCGAGTTTTTCGTCAAACAGCCGATCGCTGCGTTTGGTGTCGATCGGCGAAAAACTTTGACCAAGCAGTTTCGCGAAGATGATTTTAATATTCGCAAGTTGATTACTCGTGTAGCAGTCATTGCTGCGACCGAAAACTAAACCGATCAGGATTTGTTGGAATTCATCATGAATCGATCCATGACGCGACGTGATTTCATGCTCAAGCTGGGTGTTGGCTCAGTTGCTGCTGGTTTTTTACTTGGGCTACCTAGCCTTGGCTGGGCGGCGTCTGCACAACGTCGTCGCCGATTGGTTTTCGTATTCAGTCCCAACGGTGTGATCCCAGATCACTTTTGGCCCGATGGCAAAGATCAAAAAATTGACTTCAAGCGAATTCTGAAACCCTTGCAGCCATTTCAAAACCAACTGGTGACATTGAAAGGGCTGGATAACAAAATCAAGGGTGATGGCGATGGTCACATGCGTGGCATCGGGTGCTTGTTAACGGGCAAGGAACTTTTCCCAGGTGACATCCAAGGCGGAAGCGATACACCTGCGGGTTGGTCGATGGGCATTTCGCTCGATCAGTTCTTGAAAAACAAACTGCAGGCGGACAAGCTGACTCGAACCCGGTTCGGTTCGCTGGAGTTCGGTGTGATGGTTCCAGATCGCGCGGATACATGGACGCGCATGTCGTATCGAGGGCCGAATCAGCCGGTTGCTCCAATCAGCGATCCGTACGCGATGTTTGAAAAGCTTTATGGACAGTCAAAGAACCGCGAACTGCTGGCAAGTGTTCTGGATGAACTTGGCGAAGACTTTGCCAGAGTGCAAAAGATGGTCAGCGCGGAAGATCGTCGATTGCTGAATCAACACTTGCAGATGGTGCGTGAGATTGAAAAAGATTTGAAAACAGAACTGGCTCAGTCAGCTGGCAGCGAACAACATGCCATTCCCAAACTGCCACCGAATATCGAGCAACAAAATGACAACATGCCTCAGATCACCAAGATGCAAATAGAATTGTTAGTCAATGGTTTTGCATCTGATTTCGCGCGTGTCGCGACTTTCCAAATCACCAATAGTGTTGGCCAACCGCGAATGCGATGGCTGGGAATTAACGAGGGCCACCACGGATTGTCCCACGAGCCTGACAAAAATGCAGAAGCCTACGAAAAATTGATCAAAATCAATACTTGGTACTGCGAGCAAGTCGCTTATCTAGCCAACCGGCTGGCTCAAACGCCTGAGCCAAACGGCGATGGAAACATGCTGGATCACACCACGATTGTGTGGACCAATGAGCTGGGCAAAGGCAATTCGCATACGCGGCGAGACATTCCGTTCGTTTGCGTCGGTGGCGGGCTGGGATGGAAAACCAATCGTGCCTTGGATTTTGGGAACACCACTCACAACCGTCTTTTGATGAGTATCGCTGAGGGCATGGAACATCCCGTGAAAACATTCGGCAATCCCGATCACTGCGGCGATGGACCACTTTCTGGGTTAGTCTGAACCGTGGCTTGCATTGTCAGTGGGACGATTCTCAGTCCTGCCATTTGGTAAGTGTCGTTGAATTCTTCGACGAATTCGTTGGCCCGCTTCATCGGCAAACGCATTGGTCCAACCGTGGCGCCATCGCGCCGGACAGTTGCATCACAAGGTCGGACTTTGCGGTGACTGCTGCTCATGTTTCTTCTCCACGCCATACGGCGGAAGGATGTGGGAAACCCAATTTCTTGTCAACCAAATTGTAAGGTGCTAGTCCATCCAAATGCCGACGCACGTTGATGCAAACCAAATCGGTTGTGTCGTCCACTCGCCGAGCAGATTGAGCACCCACATGCGGGGTGATGATGACACGATCATTATCCCACAGTTTGCTCTTGGGTGATAACGGTTCTACTTCGGTCACGTCCAGACCAGCAGCCGTCAAATGCTCAGATTCCAGCGCTTCGACCAATGCATCTTCGACCACAATGCTGCCGCGAGCAACATTGATTAAGTAGCTACCTGGCCGCATCTCGCGTATCAATTCTTTGTCAAACATACTTTCAGTCTGCGCATTCAGCGGTAATGCAAGGACCACGATGTCACTTTCTGACAACAACTGTTTTATCTGATTTGCAGGCCAAAGTTGTTCGACTTCATCAGGCTTGTTCACAGGGTAGTAGTCAGTCGCGATGATTCGCACGTCCCAGGGCGCTAGTATCTTTGCAATCATCCTGCCGTTTCCACCCAGGCCAACGATACCAACCGTTTTGCCTCGCAGGTCATCAGTCGGGCGGCGAATGAACTCGCGTTTCGATTCCGCACGAAAAAACAAAGGAAGCTTTCGCAATAGACCAAACATCAAAGCACACGTTTGCTCGGCTACCTGCGGTGCAAAGAGTCCAGACACACTGCTAACGGGAATGTCAGATTCGATCACGCTGGGCACAAGGCAATGATCCAGCCCGGCTGCCGATGATTGGATCCACTGCAATCGGTTTGCTTGCAAGACACGGTCCCAATTCACGGGAACCTTGGCATGCCCCACAAATATGTCGGCCGTCGGCAGCAATTCATCCACGCGTTCCTGACCCGCGTTAACGATTTCAGCGTCCGGGACAGCGTTTTGGATTTGCTGAATATGCTTTTCTTTTACGGGATAACAGAGAACGATACGCATCAAGAACTCGTGAGCTAGAATGGATGGTGTGGACGTAAAAATGTACCGCCATCGCACTGAATGGTGAAAGGCAGCGAAAGCAAATGTTTGGCAAATGGCGAAAACTACTGGCGATTGGGGTGCTGTGTTTCAGTTGTACGATTGCAAGATCAGAAGAACCCACCTCAGCGGCGATCCTGAAAGCGTTCGCGAATACTTCGCAAGGGTTCAGTAGCGACGAAATGTTAATCCGCGATGATTTGCGTTCGGCGTTCTTGGATGAATTCAGCGGCCCGATCGACGATGCTCAGCAGCGCGAAATCATGCTCAGCCTTCTGCGGCTGCGCAAATCTGGAAAGTTGCTTCCCAAGGCAACCAAGCGAGGACCGACAACGGAATCGTGGGTAGGTCCGATCGCGGAAATAGCCTCGCGAGTGGTTTGTGATCGACACAAAGTTACAACGGACACGATTTTGGCCGATCCAAAGTTGCGTAAAGAATTGCATGCCGAGGCAGACAAGATCCGGCCGGACATCGATGCGTATGCACTACGAAAAGCTGTTTTGCAGTTGAGAAAGAAGCGTGCGTTGAAGCCCGAGTTGGTGCTGAGAGTTGCCCAATGGGATCGAGAAATCTTGACTCACTCACTTGCCGATCTGCAAAACGCTTTGACCAATGGCAAGGTATCTAGCAATCCAGGGGTCTATTTATTTCGTAATGCAAAGGGTTACTTGTATGTTGGCGAAGCCGAGAATTTAGCAAAACGTCTTCAGCAACATATCGGCGGCAGCGATCGCAAAACACTGGCAGACTACTTGGCAAGCGAAAATGCGAAAGACGTGTCGGTTGAACTGCATGTCTTTCCGGCCAAATCACCAGCCAGCAAGGTAAGCGTCCGCCGCGCATACGAAAGCGAGCTAATTCGCAGTCGCCAACCAAAGTTCAACCTGCGACCATAACCGGACAGCACCCGTGTGAGCCGATGGCGCTAGCCACGGGCCTCGAAGGGTTGCGTTATCACTACAAGGCCCGCGGCTAGCGCCGTCGGCTCAGTAAAGACAGAGGACACAGGGACGCATCCACAACATAAAGGCCGGAG
>CAYNNP010000053.1:0-29290 GCA_964398215.1 uncultured Pirellulaceae bacterium
CAGATGACCCAGAGAAGAAATAGGGAATGTGAGCGACATGCTTCATCGCAAGCTGCCGAAGCTTCGGTATAGTCTAGGCGCAGTCTTCTTTATTGTTGGGTTGTTTGCAGTGCTTTTCCTGGGGCTGAGACATTGGCGCGATAACAGACCGGTTGAATGGGAAGCCTATTCGGACGCGATTTTCACTCAGCACGTTAATGACGATCGGCCTGTGCTGATATTGGTTGGTGCCGACTGGGATATGAATAGCTTGGTGGTAAAGGGGTGGATCTTCAAAGATTTGAATCTAGTGCGTACACTCAACCGCAAGTCGGTCATCCTGTACTATGCCGACCTAACCGACATAGCAAACACCCCTGTCAAAAATCTGCTTCGGCGACATGGCCGGAACAGCACACCGACGGTTCTGATATATCCGAATGGTGTCTCAGGTAATTGCGTCGTATTTGACGGAATACCTAAGCCTGAGGAGATTGCGCAATTGCTTATGGCCACGCCCATCAAACCAACTGGTGGATGAAGATTTGCAGTGAGGGCGGACGTCGTGTTCCACCAGGATTCGAGTCGCGAACGGGCTGGCAATGCAATGCTTGATCGCCTCGGTCAAAATTTCGGGTAAAAACCAGCCGTCTATCGGTTTAGTCCTGCATTTGCTGCGAAAGTATCGATAGCGTGAAAGTCTTGCTCGTGGTTGCCAGAATGGAACTAGGGTCGTAATATTGCTCCGTTTCCACGAATGCATTATCACGAGAAGAAAAATGAGTGACGCGAAAGTTGCTGGCGTAATCCACTTGATCGAAGAAACCAAAACTTATGGAAGCAAGGGTTTTCGTAAGCGTCTTGTTGTCTTGGAGCAAGAAAAAGGAACGTTTACAAATTACATCCCCGTTGGATTTACTCGCGATTCATGCGATAGCGTCGATGATCTGAATGTGGGCGACGAAGTCGAGATCACCTATCGTTTGAGCGGTCGTCGATGGCAAAAAGATGAGCAGTCCGAAGCCAAGTACTTCATTGACGTCGAAGCCATCTCGTTCCAACTATTGAGCAGTAGCGCTGGCACGATGACTGAACGCGTAACGGATGCCAACGAGGCGTTTTCAGAAGCTGGCGACGACGAAGCGCCTTTCTAGTTCTGAGTTCATCGCCGTTTTTCGGCAAAAGATCAGTCAACGGCAAACGCGCTGCTAGACGCGTTTGCCGCAACTGAATCATCAACTGCAATCAGATATTCCGATTACGTTCTCGGAGCCTGCTGATAGCACAGCGGTTGCATGACGAAAGAACCGTTGCCTTGCGTTAGTGAACGCAGGTCATCCGCGAAATCGAACATTTCTGCAAGTGGCGCTTGTGCCACGATCTCGCAGATTGAACCTTGCTGCGATGACGAAGAAACGCTTCCTCGTTTGCGGGCAAGGTATCCAACAACGGCTCCGTTAAATTCTTGCGGAATTTCAATCGTCAACTGCATCACGGGTTCAAGCAAAACGAATTCTGCTTTCGCAAAAATTTCGTTTCGCATGGTTTCCGCAGCGCAATTCTTGAATGCTAATTCCGAAGAATCCTTTTCGTGTTGATCGCCATCCAACAACGTGATGTGGACGCCAGTAACCTCATGCTTTCCAATCGGTCCCGCCTTCAAGCTCGCAGCAAAGCCAGCTTTCACCGCAGGAATGAACTTTCGATCGATTCGTCCACCCGTGATTTCGTCTTTGAATTCAAAGGTGGAATCTGAATCAATCGGCAAAGGCACCATTCGGCCAACAATCCGTGCGTACGTTCCCGGTCCGCCTGTCATTTTTTTGATCTTGTGATCAAATTCAACAACACGGCTAGGACGTTCTTTGTACGCAACACTGGGGTTGCCAACGATACATTCGCATTGAAATTTCTCGCGCAGTCGTTGCACGTAGACTTCCAAGTGCAATTGTCCCATTCCAGCGATCAACGTTTGCCCGGTCTTGGCATCGGTGCTGACCCGAAACGTTGGGTCTTCGCGCCGAAATTTGTCGAGCGCTTTGCTCAGTTTATCGGCGTCCTCCCGACGAACGGGCTCGATCGATCGTTGCATCACGGGATCCGCTACAACGATGTTCTCAAGTGCAACATCGAATCCGATTTCCGAAAACGTATCGCCCGATGCGCAGTCGATACCGATCACGCCAACGATGTCGCCCGCTAGCGCGCATTCGATGTCTTCCTGCTGGGCGGCATGCATTCGCACCAACCGTCCCACACGAACCTTCTTACCAGTACGTGAGTTCCGATAAGTGCATCCGCGTTGCAAAGTCCCTTGATAGACTCGCAAGTACGTTAGTTGACCGAATTTCTCGACCACCGTTTTGAATGCCATCGCCACCAATGGACGATCATTGTCAGCCAAAAGACGAACCATCTGAGAATTACCGGACGTGGTGCGCTGGTCGATTGCAGCGATTTCACGCTCCGCAGGACTAGGCAAATACATCGCGGCGGCGTCCAAGACTTCTTGTACGCCTTTATTCTTGTAGGCACTGGCCAGCAACACCGGAGTTGCCCGATGTGTCATCGTCGACTCTCGGATCACTCGGCGAATGGTCAACTCGCTGGGGTTTTCACCGCGCAGCATTTGATCCATCAGGTCATCGTCAAGCATCGCCAACGATTCCAGCATCTGTTCACGCGCGTCCTTCGCCACTGCTTGCAGTTCAACCGGAATAGCTTCAACTTCACGAACTTCGCCAAACTGACCGCGAAAGCGAACGGCTTGCATCGTTACCAAGTCGATCACGCCATCAAAATCACGTTCGGTACCGAGTGGTAATTGCAATGCGATGGGATTCGCGCCCAATCGTTCTTGCAACTCGGCAATCACGCGCATTGGATTCGCGCCAATGCGGTCCATTTTGTTGATGACTGCAATCCGTGGAACTCCATATCGTCGCATTTGTCGGTCAACTGTTAAAGATTGACTTTGGACGCCACCCACAGCACATAGGACCAGCACAGCGCCATCAAGCACTCGAAGGCTGCGTTCGACTTCGACGGTAAAGTCAACGTGTCCTGGAGTATCGATGACGTTGATCACGTATTCATTCCACTGAATTCGTGTCGCGGCGGATGAGATCGTGATGCCTCGGTCTTTTTCGATTGGATCACTATCCATCGTCGCGCCGCCATCTCCACCGCGAACATCGCGCACGGTGTGAATACGGCCGCAGTAGAAAAGCATCCGTTCGGTTAAGGTTGTTTTGCCAGCGTCAATATGAGCTGAAATGCCAAGGTTTCGTAATCGTAATCGCGCATTCATATCGGAGTCTTTTTTACAAAGAGATTGTTGATTTCGTTTTGAAAAGCGCAGCAGTCGACACAAGGTCTGATGATGACGCTTTGAAGATTGAGCTGGAACGACAAATCGGTCGTTGTAAGAACAGCGCTGCGATCAAGCGCGCATCGCCGGAAGATTAAGCTGGGAGCCTAAGGTGTCTAGCGAGTCATTAGCGTTTGGCTAGACATCCGGCATCTGAATTACGCGCGCTGCACAGCGCATTAGCGAATGGTTGAACGATCGTCAAAATATCGTCCAGGCATCGAAAGAAAAACGACTGCGATGAGTCGAGAATACAAACCATTCACCTTTTCAGCTTCGAAAAAAACACTTCACTGGGACGACACAGCTGAGCAAGGCAGGTTCGCTGATTCACTGAATTGGCTGGGACTGGACCTGAAAACGCCATGGTTTGCGACACCCAAAATCGGGGCAAATTCCGAATTGGCGGTGGAGATTTGGATTGCCCTGCGGTTTCCCCAAAATCCGCTACTTGCCCAGCAAGTCGCCTGTACTGGCCGATTTCTGCTCTTAATTCGCACAATCGTGAATTTCATCACGAACGAATCCAACAGATTCCCAGATGCTCAGCGATTGAGTTCGCTCCAGATTAAACGTTCGAGTAAACTAGATAGACACGGCTTCGCCGAAACCGCCACGATTTTTGGGGTGGGTCTCGGCACTGCCTCTTGTCAAAACCGTAATCTGGTCCGCTGCGCTACTCTTGCATCGAAACAAAAATGAGTCGCATAAATTCTATTGCCATCTTTTCCGTACTTCTGTTTGCTTCCTCGGTTCAAGCCGGCGAGACGTTGTCCGCTTCGGCAGCAGATCGATTGGGACTTGAAATCGCTTGGGAGCGTAATTTGCAAGTGCCAACAGGCTCTCAGTCAATCGTGCATCAAGAACTGTATGTTCACAATGAAGCACCGCTCGAGTACGTCGAAATCGTTGGAGCCTCCGCTCAGAATCCAAACGCTAAACAAAAGGTTCTGTTTCGGCTCTTGACCTCACGCCTGGGCAAAGACGGCAAGCCAATCGGAAAGGTCGAAGCGCAGCGTCTTGCCAGAAACGAAATTCGCCGACTCAAGCGTCGCAGTATCAATGGCACGATCACCACACGAATTGTTCCCCGAGTGAATCTGTATTCCTTGGGAGACGACGGTACTATTGAATGTCGGAACGCTGAAACTGGCGAACCAATTTGGATGCAGCGGATTGGAGACCGACGACTGGGTTATTCGAAGTTCGGTGTCAACGATCGCTACATTTCACTAATCAACGGTGCCAACCTAATCCAGTTGGACGTAAAAAACGGCGAAGAAATCCGAGCAGTTCGCACCAATGGTGCTCCTTTATTCGGTGCGGTCAACTCAGGGCGCTTTGCACTGATTCCAACCATTCGCAACGGCGTTGAAGGCTATTCGCTGGACGACATCCGCGATCAGCCGTTTCACGAGATTGTCGAAGGTCACGCGCTTTCCGCACCTGTCAAAGCACCAGGCACAACGCGTGTTGGCTGGGGAACTAGCGAAGGCTTTGTTTATGTGATGGAATTGCAAGGTCGTCCAGGCGTCCTATTCCGACTAGACGTGGATGGAAATGTTGGTGGCCGTTTGGCTACCTCTGCAGGTAATCGTTTTTACTTTGGCAGTGATCGTGGCCAAGTCTACTGCGTACGTGCTACGCGTGTCGGTAAAGTTATCTGGAGCAAGCCTTATGGCGAGCCGTTTTTCAATGACCCAATGGTTGTCGGTGAACAACTGCTGTTGCGATCAGGTTACGGTAATCTTTATTCGCTGGGACTTGCTGATGGCGTTAGCACTTGGCAAAACACGTCACCTGGTGTCGGTGAACTGTTGGCTGCTTTTGATGGAAAGATATTTGTACGTTCGCTGTCGGGCAACATGGCAGTCTTGGATCTCAAGACAGGTGAACCGATTCAGTCGCTGCGTGATATTTTGCCAAACAAGCTACTGGTCAACTCGCAATCAGATCGGTTGTATTTGGTGACCACGCAAGGCAGTGTCCAGTGTGTTCGGCCTGCTGGTGCAGCGATACCAACCTTCAACAAAACATCCGAAGCGCCCGAAATGTCCAAAAAAATGGGTGAGACCGAAGCTGGGCCAGCGATGTTTGACAAGCCAAGCATGGCTGATCCCTTTGATGCAAAATCAGCGGATCCATTCGCCCCTGCCGGTGGCGGTGACCCGTTCGGAGCAGACCCAGGTGCCGATCCCTTTGGTGGCGGTGGGGCAGGTGCCGGGGCGGATCCATTTGGTGGCGGTGGTGCAGATGCAGGAGCCAGCCCGTTCGGCGATGATCCATTTGGCAATTAGACGATTGCCTTTTGAAGCAATCGGCGAAAAATTAATTGTGCCCTCACGACTAGCATCTCTCCAACCTATCCAGCATCGATGGAGCCACCGAAAAATCCCGATGAACTTGCTCAATGGGTTACAGACCTAGGTCTGGCCGAGCGACGATCAGTCGAGCAAGCGATCAATGAACTAGGCGTCGGCGACCACCCGATGTCGGACGCCATCAAAGTGTTCCAAAGACGTGGTGTGATCACGACGCTGCAGGCGGAAAAGATCCTACGTGGCGATCGCTCTGGTTACTTTTATGGTGAGTACAAAGTTCTGTATCTTATCGGTGCTGGAACTTTTGCACGTGTCTATCGAGCTTCGCGGGATGGTGAAGTTTTCGCCATCAAGGTACTGCGAAAACGATTTCGCGATGAACCCAAGGAGCTGGAGCAGTTCTTGCGCGAAGGCCGAATGGGTCTGAATCTGCGGCATCCTAATATCGTCAGTATTTTCGACGTCATTCCTGATACTCGGCACCCGTTCCTGGTCATGGAATTTGTCGAAGGCCAGACATTGCGTGAACTGGTTCGCATTCGCGGTAGGTTTCCTGCCAAGCTAGCGTTGCGGTTGATGCACGAAGTTGCTTCGGGTCTTGAACACGCTGCCAAAACGGGAATTTCGCATCGTGACTTGAAACTATCGAACGTTTTGATTTCCGCTGACGGTAAAGCCAAGTTGGTTGACTTTGGGCTCGCTGCACTCAGCGATCGTGCTAATCCTGAGCAAATCGCTGACTGCCCCAACGCGCGAGCGATCGACTACGCCGCGCTTGAACGAGGCACTGGGGTGCGAAAAGATGATCCTCGCAGCGATATTTTCTTTGGCGGGAATATGCTGTACCACATGTTGACCGGCCAGCCCGCACTGACTGAAACACGAGACAGGTTGGCTCGGCTGAACGTCTCGCGTTTTCAAGAAATCACACCGATTCAGGAGTTGGTGGAAGACGTCCCCGGTATTGCGAACCAAATGGTTCAGCGCATGATGGCTTTCAGACCCGACGAACGAATTCAAACTGCCGGTCAAATGCAGGCTGAACTGAAACGGGCAATCACGATGCTTGAGCGTGGTAGGACTTCCAGCGCCAGCACAGGCAATGATGCCCCGGTCGAAGAGGAAATGCTGACCAACGAAGGCGAAGGTTACGTTGTGATGTTGGTTGAGTCGAAAGCGAACTTGCAAAATGTGATTCGCGAGCGGCTGAAGTCTCGTGGCTATCGTGTCTTGATCATCTCGGATCCAAACCGCGCATTGCAACGATTCGAGGACTCCTATGAAGGTCCGCCTGCTGACTGCATGATCTTTGGTGCGTCCGAAATGGGGGAACTGGCCGTTCATGCGTTCAACACGTTCGGAAGCACCGAAGCGACCGAGGACATTCCAAAGATTCTGATGGCGGATCAACGCCAAACCCATATCATTGGGCTGGCCGAACAAGGCCCGAATCGTGCGATGCTTTCGCTGCCACTGAAAGTGCGCGAGCTACGCTCAACACTACTGAAGCTGTTGGCAAATATTGAACGCCGCGAGCTGGGTACCTACTAGCGCCGTCGCTTGTGAACGCGGCGCGGTGTTAGACAGCAGGAACTTTAGTTGTTGCTGAAACCCAGCGGAAGAACGGCGTCGCGTCCGAGTGGGTTTTTTATGAACTGTTGGTGGCACGTTGGGCACAAATCATATTGGCCTCTGTGGCTGGTTTCTGGAGTGACGGACTCGAGTTCCTCGTCCCCCATGCCTTCCAAGATTTGGTGAAGTTCAGAGAGTTGGTCAATGTCTTCATCGAACTCGCTGTTGGGTTCTTCTGGAGCCATTTGAACATCGATTTGAACGACGTACCGCATTTGGTTTGCGGTATTGATCGTTCGCTTGCATCGATCGCAAGTGTAATGGATCATCAATTCGTGTCCTGCCGCGGGGTCATCTGTGACGTTGTGCCTGATGGCCAAATGATTTGAAAATAAAGAACGTCTCAGATAACTCCATGGTAGTAGCGTCAAAAGCAGGTTCGCAAGGGAAAACACTTAAACCTGCAGCGTCAAACTGACATTTTTTTGACAACTTTTAGGGTTGATCAGATACCGAGCGTCTGATGCCCAAAGCATGCAAAAAACTTCAAGTGTTCAGTCATTTTTTTCTGGTAGGGACCTTTCATTTAGCGCTGCAACTGAGTAGCCAAAAAGTCTGATGTTGAGCACAAAAGAATCACGCGAGCTTGATGCCGGATTGCTCAATCGTGAATGGAACAATGCTCTCGTCACAAGCGCTGCCGCGATGTTTGGCAACGTGAATTGCTCGTCCCATTTTGTTTCCATCACGAGTCTTGCCCATCAAGATAATGGTATTCGCATTGGATAGAACGTCACCGGTCTCGATCGGCCGAGTCAAGAGATCGTCCAGCATCACTTCGTGACTTGTATACAACAACATGCAGCCGATTTCGCCATATTGGTAAGCGTGCTTTGTGATCGTTTGTTCGTTCGAGCGATAGTCGACTCGAAACAGGTCACGTGCAACCCAGTCATGCTCCTTGCGCAAGATCTGATGGTACACATACTCAAACATTTCAAATTGAATCGACTCAGACGCACGTTCAACAGGTTCGACACCGTCGATCACCGTGCGGCGAACGCCGTGAACAAAATTTCCATAAAAGAACGCGATCGACTGATCAATCTTTTTGGCCTGTTCGTATTGCCATTCACGCCAATCGTCGGTCGACAAATCAGTGGACGTCACTCGCCGACCGCTATGTTGAAACACATTCATGTAATCGCTTCGAGAGTGCTGGCGATTCCAAAGATTCGAAAGGTCGGGGCGTCCTGCGTGTGCCTTTGCCGATAACTCCCAATCGGTGATCCGCTTTGCATAGTCGGAGTGATTCTGTGAATCGCCGCGCGACGTCAAATCAAAAATAATGCCGCGCTCGCCTTCCTGATGTAGTCCTTGGTTGGCATAGCAAACGCCAAGTTGCGTTTTGCCAATTCCTGATGCCCCCAGAACCACTGTGAGAGTGCCCGGCAACAAGCCGCCCCCAAGCAATGCGTCCAAGTCAGGGATGCCAGTCGTTTGCCGATTCATATTCGTTTCCTTAATGCTACCAGGTCCAGCCTAGTGCTCTGATCAGATATAGAACTGGGGTTCAGGCCGTAGCCGGAGTCGCCAGACTTCGGTTTGCACCAAGCGGCTTGAATTCCGACGAATCCAGCTACCCCAAAATTAAATGTGGTTAAACCACACTAGCCTAACCCCGCGAAGCGTCCGCAATCCAGTGGACGATAATCAGCGCATTACGCGGTCCTTTTCAGTTGCTTCTTAAGTTCATCGATTCGCTGTTGTCGTGACTTTGTCAGCATCTTGATTTGCTGCTGCAGCGTGAGTCCAATCGCCGACAGCAACCAAATGACTACAAACGCGATCGCGATCCAGTACATAGCATCTGTCTGCGACTCTGTGTGGCCGATTGCGGTCTCGAAAACACTTGGGTCGGCGGCGGAATACACGACCTGCAACTCGTTGCCAATTTCAACCTTTGCTGCTTCTAGCGACTCGTATTCCCGATTGTAGCTGCCCTCAATCTGCTGGCCGTCCTGCGCGACAAAGCGATAGTAGATTGTACATTGGGTCATGTCGTTTCGCTGTGCGCCCGTTTTGTTCATCTTGTTGTCAGCGTTTCCTTGTAAAAGGGCACCTAGGTGGTCACGCCCCACGTCGTATACCGTGGCCGTAGCTGCAATCCCATCGGCTTTGATTTTGGAATCTTTGTTACCGAAATAAAGACCACCCAAGTAAGCAGCACCTGCAATCAATAGGATGGGGCTACAAAGAATGGCAGCCATAACCGCAAAGGCAATCGAAGAGGAAAAAAACCTGAATAGTCTTGTGAGCAATCCGACGTCCTTTTTCTGCATGATGATTTCCTTTCTTCGTATAACCATGCGCTTTTTGCGCACTGAGGATTGAGCCTCTGTAGCTGGGCTCGCCAGAGTTCAGACGCGTTGGAGGTGGACCCGAAGTCTGGCGACTCCGGCTACTTTGGTTCCAGCCTAGCGATCGAGAGAGATCGATTCGGCATAGTCGAGTTCACCCGTACGTCCGTCGTAGTATTGGAACACAACCTGTGGATGCGGATATGCGACCAATCGTTTTCCGCCGAGTTTCTTTGGCATGTTGAATACGTTGTTGACTTGCACGACACAAAAATGGGGATACAGCCGTTCCAGACGCGGCAGATCTGGCAAGATGTAGCTGCTCCAGCGGATATCGCATTCACGTGGCCCAAATTTAAATTTGCCAGTGGCCGGACGGTCGCTTTCGTCGTTCGCCGGGACATGGTTCACGCTATTGTGTGGTCCACAGCAGAACTCCCATACATTGTCGGTGACCTTGATCGCAAAACTGTTGTGCAAATCACCTGTCATCACAAAAACTTTCTTGCCAAGCTTCTCCCACTCATCGATCAACATTTCACGTTCGGAAAAGAACCCTGTCCAGGCCTCTTCTTTGTTGGCCGCATCGGCTTCGAATCCACCTGCGCCACTGTGTGGGATCATGAACGGTACTGTCGAAATCACAAAGAAGAACTGGGCATCGCTCTCTTTCATTGACTTTATCAGCCATTCTCGCTGTGGTTTACCCAGCATCGACACCCCTGGTTTGTCGCGTTGCCGGACATCGTGCATGTCTCGATCGCCGCGCGTGTCGACCAAAAAAAACTCACAATTAGCGACACGAAACTTGCCATAACTCCGGCGCCCAATCGAGTAACTCAGATCAGGGTCATCGACTTTCGCTGGCATGTGTAAACGCAGAGTATGTTTGTTCACAACTTCGGCAATGTCGTACACGTACGAATTCTTGTTGCCTTCGTCATTGTCGTACTTCATATCGTTGACGCCCGCTTCAGGAGTGCCCCAGTGGACATGCAGGTTCGTCATCTCTGAAAGCGGAAGCTTCGTAAAATCGACATCCGTGTCACGCAACAAGTCACTACCTGCTTGCATCGATCCTTTTCCAAAGTGAATTGGATGGTCGAATTCTTTTGGGTTCGCCCAACCCAAGTAGTCGTGCCAAGCATACGTGCCGATATCACGAAAGACGGTTCGCCGATGACGCTTGCCTGCTTCTGATGAACCCCAAATGTCGTTCACCAATTCATGATCATCAAACGTAAAGTAACTGGGAACGTTTCGATGCCACTTCGCCAATTCATTACCGCGACTGAGGTATAGCTTGTAGTTTTCCCAGACACCAACAACGGTGGGCATGACTTGAACTGACATCGGATACTGCTGGACGTTGTTGGTTAAACGCCAAGCCTCCGGTGGATAACGCCTGAGTTCTTCATACAACCAATCTCCGTTCATGATGTGAAAGTGAACTTTGTCTGCCCAGTCTTTGTTCAGGTGTTCATAGGTAGGCGCCCGGTGGCCCAACCCGTGCAATGGATTTTGGTTGGCACAGGATCCGATTTGAAACCGAAAGTTAAAAAGACCGTTTGGGTTGTGTTCCGCATTCCGCGATTCTTGCGCGCTGGGCAATGTGCGAAAACTACCCGGTAAACCATGTGGTCGTTCATTCACATAGACTTGGTAGTGATAGCGAGAATCCGGGCGAAGATCCTTCAAAGTAGCAACGCCTGTATTGTCGTGATCGATCGTTGTTTTGCCTGGGTTACTGATCAAGTCCATGTCATTTGGATCGATCCCATAGTGAACCCAGAAATCACCCGGCTGTGATGTTCGTGCCCAGACCGCCATTGATGTGGCTGTAGGACGCCCCAGCATCGGGCCATGTGTCATGCGGATGGGGTCAGATTCTCGCTGAGCCTGCAGATTTCCAGCTAGCAAGATCGCCAAGGTAAGACAGAAGCAACGCATCGTGAATCATCGGTGTTAAAGTTCTTGAATTCTGTTCCTGAATGATCGATCATCATACACACTACGTCTATGATCTAGGCCACCCACGGTGGAGACTCGGCCGGTCGCCTTCACTTTCCCATTTTTTAAAACCACACCAACGAATTTTTCCATGCTGCGACTTGTCTGTGTCTTTTGCCTGAGTGTCTTTGCGACGGCCGTATTTTTGAGCTCGAATTCGTGGGCGGAACAGCCAAGCGTGACATTCGAGGTTGGGCCACCGCCCAAAGAGCTTCAATTGCCCGATTTTTACAAAAAGCACTGCAGCGCAAACGGCTATCCAGTGATCAGCTCTGGGAAAGTTGATGACTACGCGCTCAAAGAGGCTGCGTACTTGATCAACATGATGCTTGCCAATCGTCCTGATGTGCGTGATGCGATGATCAAGAACGGGTCCAGGATGATCGTCATGGCGTACAACGAATTCACGACCGATGTTCCTCAGCATGCAAAGTTAAAACCGAAAGACTACTGGGATGCTCGGGCGAGAGGATTGGGCGGTAGTGGCAAGCGAGATCCCGTCTGCTCCTGTGCCGAAGAAAACATATTGGCCTTCAAGGGTGATCCGTATCACAGCGAAAATATTTTGATCCACGAGTTTGCTCACAACATTCATTTGTTGGGTTTGGTGACGGTGGACCCGACGTTCGACAATCGCTTGAAGGCGACTTATGAAAGAGCAATGAATGCGAAACTTTGGAATACCAAGTATGCGTCAGTGAACGCTGCAGAATATTGGGCCGAAGGAGTGCAATCATGGTTCGACAATAACCGGCAACCGGACCACGACCACAATCATGTTGATACGCGAAAGGAGTTGAAGGAATACGATCCTGGTCTCGCGTCGCTTTGCAAAGAGGTCTTTGGTGACACCGAGTTGGTGTATACGAAACCGACCACGCGACTGGTCGGGCACATGAAAGGATATGACCCATCAAAATCGCCGGAATTCAAATGGCCCGAACGATTGCAGAAAGCGAAGAAGAAGATTCGTGATGAGGTAAAAGAACGCACCGAAAAGAAGTGAACTTCGGTAAGAGCGTCAGCTGCAATAACAACACGGCACAAAAAAAGGCGGCTGGTTTTGCAACCAGCCGCCTATACGTTTGTCGAATTATCTACTCGCCGTCCTGAGACGTGTTTGAGCGAAGCAGATAATGCACGGTTTCCGACTTAGCATCTTTGCAGATCAGGTTGACCAAATCCGCAAGTCCGCGTTTCGGAGCTTCCGTGGTTTGTGTTGAAGCTTCCGAAGAAGGTTTCAACGCTGGCGATTCTGTCGCAAGCATTTGAATTCCTTTACAACAAATAAAAACGAAAAAGAGCCGTGATTCGAGTTCGGAAAATCCCGACCATGAAATAAGTGAAAACCACAGCTCCAAAAATTGCTCGATAATTTTCCGGCCGGCTCTACGAATAAAAATAGTGTAGAACCCGAACAATGGCCGGTGTGCAATTACGCGGCGTGATTGATCAGAAACCGTAGAGTAAAGTTGGCGATCGGCGTATTTTTTCAGCTAATTACGGTTGGGCGATTCTGTACACCTGCGTGCCAAGCAATACTGGCGGTATACAAATCAGCACCAGGCCCGAAGCCATTTTTCCAAGATCAGCAAATTCCACAGGCGATAACCGTGGTTTTGTTCATTTGATTCGTGGGACCTGACCAGCTCGGCTACCGCTTCTCGGCGGAAGTAGGGCGAAATCTTTGCATCGTCCGCTAGCAACGTATCGTGCACCATCGGTTTCAGCTCGTCGCGAAACCACCCACCTATCGGGATGCCAAACCCCATTTTCTTGCGCGTGAAAATCGACGATGGGATCATTTGACCAAACGCATCCTGCAACAATAACTTGCCTCGGCGACCCCGGAACTTGAGTTTGACTGGCAATGATGCAGCAAACTCAACGACGCGGTGGTCTAACATCGGTTGTCGTACTTCGAGACTGTTGCCCATCGAAGCGATGTCGACTTTGGTGCAAAGATCACACGGCAGGTAGGACAACACGTCGCTCATCGAAGCACGCGTGACGACATCACGCCCAGGACTTTGGCGCCAAACGGAATCCAAGAACTCGAATGGATCTTCGCCGGGCAATGTTTCAACGAAGTCGTCGGTGTACAAATCGGCTCGCAAGTTTTCAGGAAAAATCTGAAGCCAATTCAAATAGCGGCGAGCAGTGGGTTGCCCTATCGCTTCTAGGAACCGTTTGCCACGTCGAACGATTGACCGACGTTTATTCGAATCCGGAAGCCGCTGAGCCAAGCTGATGCCGGGTATTTTTGCGATCGGAAACATGCGCTGCAGTCGATGACTTAGCCACAATGCTCGATAGCGCTCGTAGCCCGCAAACAGTTCATCGCCGCCATCGCCTGACAACGCAACGGTGACTTTTTTTCGAGTTAGCTCTGACAGATACCAAGTCGGCACGGCCGACGAATCGCCAAACGGTTCATCGTAATGCCAAACCAATTTGTCAATGATGTCGACACCACTGGGCGAAACTTCGAACCGTTCGTGTTGCGTGCCCAAATGTTTTGCGACTTGCGCTGCGTAAGCGGTTTCGTCAAAATCCGCGACTGGAAAACCAATGCTGAATGTGCGAACGGGCTGATCCGAAAGCGACTGAGCGATTGCTGTGATCAGTGACGAATCGATGCCTCCGGACAAGAACGATCCGAGCGGTACGTCGCTTTGCATTCGCAGGCGTACCGAATCGGTCAACAGTTCCCGCAGCCTTTCGCTCGCCTCTTGTTGCCCGATGTTTCGTTCGGCGGAGGGATCAAAATTCCAGTAGCGTTGAACAGTGACTTGACCGTTTTCAAAAATTGCAAAGTGTCCGGGAGCAAGCTTGCGGACACCTTTCCAGATGGTTCCCGGATGCGGCACGTATTGATACGTCAAAAATTCGTCCACCGCGGCTGGGTCGATTTCTTCGCAAACCCCTGGTACTTGTGCTAGGCATTTCAGTTCGCTGCCAAAAACAATTCGGTTGTCTTTGACGGCGTAGTACAACGGTTTTTGTCCGATCCGATCGCGGGCCAACACCAAGCGATGGCGTTTGGAGTCCCAGAGTGCGACCGCGAACATGCCATTCAATTGGGAAAAGCAATCGGTGCCGATGTCTTCGTACAAATGAAGTATCGATTCGCCGTCACCATCAGTTGCAAACGAGTGGCCACTGCCTTCAAGCCTGCGTCGCAACGTTTGGTAATTGTAGATCTCACCATTGAAGACCATTTGGATGGAAGCATCCTCGTTGGCCATTGGTTGCCGGGCGCCCTCCAGGTCGATGATGCTCAGTCGCCGAAATCCGAGCGCTACACCAACCGGATTGCCATAGGCATCTTGATGTTGAACATCCATCCATGACTGCGAATCATCTGGTCCGCGATGGGCAATCGCGTCGGTCATCTTGGCCAGCAAATCACGATTGACAGCGTGCCGTTCGTTTCGCCAAACAGAACCGGTGATACCACACATGGAAAAATGCTGCCCAGGAGCTGAAACGAAACGAACGATTTACTAGTAAGAACGATGATACTCGTACTTGTGGCCGGCTTGCTAGTCGAGTGAGGATTTGGCCACCAGCAGCGCGTCAGGAGTCGATGAGAAGTCCCGGTTTCAACCGCTAGGCTTGAAAGGACAGGACGCCCACCAACGAACGTGATCGTTACTTGGCTTCCTTGTTAAAGCCTTCTAGCATGGCGACGAACTTTTCGACATTACCACCACCAACTTTCCGAGCGATCTCTTCGCCTTCTGGATCAAAACAAACAAACGTTGGATAAGCTCGAATCGAATTCTTGGAAGCGAGTTCTTTTTGCTTTTCGGAATCGACATACACGGGAACAAATTTCTTCAAAGCCTGTTTTGCTTCGTCGGTTGGAAAAACGTTGGCAATCATTGCCTTGCACGGCCCACACCACGAAGCGGAAAACATCACAACGACCGGTTTGCCTGACTCTTTGGATCGTTTCTGCGCGTCTTCGTATGTTTTCGACCAGTTCTCTGGAAGTTCGTGGCCACTCTTTCGAGCCTTCACTTTGCTCTGCAAGAAAATTCGTTGAAAAACATCTGTTCGCTTGGAAAACTCTTCGTCCGAAATTTCACCGTCGCCATTCGCGTCAACGGCTTCTGCAAAAGCCTTGATTTTCGTTTCCTCCGCATTCGCAATTCGTCGTGATGCGTAGGTGATAAATTCATCCATGGTCCGCGAGTCGGCAAACGCGATTTCTGTTCCCAGGCATCCAATTACGATTGTCAACAAGGCGATGTGGCGAATAGTCATAGGTGTCTCATGATTGATGGGATCAACGCCAAATTTCAAGACGTCTAGCTTAAACGAATTTTGCTGGCTCGATACACGGAAGTCTTGAATCCCCGTAGATTCAGACGCCACCGACTCTCGGCCATCGGAAAGACAGGGGCTGCTTGGCAGTGTTTTTCATCGAGTTCTTGAAGTGGAAATCGGCGTAACGTGCGCGAATAATCAAGTTTTTCCGTTAGCTGGTATTCGGCGCGTCCGAAATATTCCTCATTCGAAGACCGGCGGAGCTGATTCGTTTAAACTATCACACCCGCAACAATTGCGAACTCACCTTCGCGTGCTTTTCGCTCCCGCCTTCCTGCCCAGCCCCAAGACGGTTCCGGATATGACTCGACATTCCGCGATTCCCCCAATCGGCAACACCTTGCGCCCTTTGACATGGCTTGCAATGGCCAGTTTGTTTTTGGTTTGCCTGCCCAATCAGTCCAGCGCAGAAATTGACTTTACCAAACAAGTCCAACCGATTTTGGCCAAAAAGTGCTTTGCGTGTCATGGTCCCGATGAAGCGGAAAGCAGTTTGAGTTTCACAGACCAGAAATCCGCTTTTGCGAAAGCAGATTCTGGCGAGCATGCGATTGTGGCGGGGAATGTTGATGCGAGCCAGTTGTTCGCTCGTATCACATCAACGGATGAAGACCATCGCATGCCGCCCGAGGGCGACGCCCTCTCACCAGAAGAGATCGCAATCATCAAGGCTTGGATCCAGGAAGGCGCCGAGTGGAGCAAGCATTGGGCGTTCGTTCCGCCAAGTGATTTTGATCCACCAGCGGTTGATAACGCCGACTGGAAATCCAACCCGATCGATTCGTTTGTCTACGCGTCTCTTCAATCAAACGGAATCCAGCCCAACGCGATCGCGGACAAAGCTACTTTGGTTCGCCGTGCTTACTACGACTTGTTGGGCTTGCCTCCCACTGCGGCTCAAGTAAAAGCATTTGTTGATGACGATCGTTCCGACGCGTATGCAAAGTTGGTCGATGAACTTCTAAAGTCACCGCACTACGGCGAGCGATGGGGGCGACAATGGTTGGATCTCGTTCGCTATGCAGAAACCAATTCCTATGAACGTGATGGGCCGAAACCCAATGCTTGGAAGTATCGCGACTACGTGATCAAATCTTTCAACGATGACAAACCGTACGACCAGTTTGTTCAGGAGCAAATTGCGGGTGACGAAGTGGATGATGTCACCACGGAAACCTTAACAGCAACAGGCTACTACCGACTCGGAATCTGGGACGATGAACCTGTTGACGCAATGCAAGCTCGATTCGATGGCTTGGACGACATCATCATGACGACCAGCCAAGTATTTCTTGGGCTGACGATCAACTGCGCTCGCTGTCACGACCACAAGATCGATCCGATTCCACAGAAAGACTACTACAGCATGCTGTCGTTCTTTGAGGACCTGACGCCGTACGGAGTGCGTGGAAATCAAAAAGGATTCAACCAGATCGATATTTCCACGGATGATCTAAAGCAAAAATACACTGCCAGTTCAGATTTGATTCGGCGTCTTGAGAAAGAGCAACGAGACATCGAACAGATTGGCATCAAGAAAATGTCGGCTCCCGATCAACGTATCACGGAGGGACCGCGTCGTGATCGAAACCGCGTGTTAAAAGAGAAACTGAAAGACAACTTAGATGCGGATCAGTGGAAAAAATACCAAGGCCTAAAAAAGCAGCTCTCCGAAGCACAGAAAGCATCCAAGACTCTGCCGCCGCGCGAGTCGGTACTGGGGCTGGCTCAGTATCGAAAAATCGACAAGCCCACATTCGTGCTGTTTCGAGGCAACCCGCACTCGCCAAGTGACGAGGTTTCGGTTGCGTTCCCATCGATATTTGGTGACGAGGCCCCCAGCGTACCTGCAACCACTGATTCACCAAGTGCTGCTGGTCGCCGCAAGATTTTGGCAAAATGGATTACAAGTCCCGACAATATGTTGTCAGCACGCGTGATGGCGAATCGCATCTGGCAAAACCATTTCGGTCGTGGCATCGTACGCAGCAGCAATAACTTTGGACAGCTTGGCACGCCGCCCACTCACCCAAAATTGTTGGACTGGTTGGCCAACCAATTCGTCACGAAAAAATGGTCGATCAAAGACATGCATCGATTGATCATGACGTCGCGAACTTACCAAATGTCGTCGGGCCCAAATGAAGCCGGCTTGGCGAAAGATCCTGCGAATGATTTGCTGTGGCGGTTTGACGCGCGGCGACTGAGCGCTGAAGAGGTGCGTGATTCGATGTTGGCGATCAATGGATCACTGAATCGAAAGGTTTACGGTCCCAGTATCTATCCCAAGCTTTCCCGAGAGGTCTTGCAGGGACAATCACGTCCAGGATCTGGATGGGGCAACTCATCGGAAGCCGACCGTAATCGTCGCAGCGTCTACATTCATGTCAAACGATCATTGCTAGAACCAATGTTATCGGCATTCGATTTTCCGGATCCCGATTTGACTTGCGAGGCACGTTTCAACACTTTGCAACCGGGCCAAGCGTTGGCGTTGTTGAACGGTGAATTTTCGCATCAACAAGCGATGCAATTGGTGGGCGCGATCGGCGCAGTCGAAGCAAACGATGCAGACGTAGTGAAAAAAACCGTGCAGGCAGTCCTGTCACGTGATGCGAGCCAAGTAGAAATTACCGAAGGCATCGCATTGATCAAATCACTTCAAGCAGAACACAAGTTCGATCGTAAACGAGCTGTCCAGTTGTATTGCATGACAGTTATGAACTGGAACGAGTTCCTGTTCCTTGATTAGATATTCGTTGTTCGCCGGAGCTTATACGCTTTGGCAGCCAAAGACATGCCACTCCATTTTCGCACACAACGACTCGCGGAAAAAACACGATGACAAAGCAACCTAAAAAGCCGAATTTCTGTGGACGCACGCGCCGTGAATTTTTGTGGCAGTCCGGAGGTGGATTTGGCGCCGCTGCGCTATCCTCGCTTCTGTCCGATGACGGATTCTTTAGCAATCCGGCTGGTGCCGCAGAGTCTAGCTTTGCCAGTCCGCTTGCTCCCAAGCCGCCACATTTTGCGCCCAAGGCAAAGTCAGTGATCTTTCTATTCATGTATGGCGGACCAAGCCACATGGATACATTCGATTACAAGCCCAAGATGAAGGGGATGGACAACAAAACGGTTGATGTCAAAACGTTTGGCCGCGGTGGACACCGAAACAAAGGCAGGATTGTCGAGCCGCGGTGGGAATTTAATCAGCATGGCGAATGCGGAAAATGGGTCAGCACTCTGTTTCCAAATGTTGCCAAGCACGTTGATGACATCACGTTCTTGCATTCGATGACAGCAGATTCGCCGATCCACGGCTCGGCAATGTTGATGATGAATAGCGGAAGGATTCTGTCGGGGAGCCCGTCGATGGGATCTTGGTTGACCTACGGCTTGGGGACCGTGAATCAGAATTTGCCGGGTTACGTTGTGATGTTGGACCCGAAAGCCGGTCCGATCAGCGGTGCAAAGAATTGGAGTAGTGGATTCATGCCTGCGACTTATGCGGGGACCGTGTTCAAAAGTCAGGGTGCACCGATTCTAAACCTCGCCGCACCCGACGATATTCCGGCTGAAGTTCAACGCAAACTGATCGACTCGGTTCAATCCGCCAACAACCGGCACTTGATTGGACGCGAGGCCAACGACGATTTGGCATCGCGAATTGCCAGCTACGAACTGGCGTATAAGATGCAATCGAGCGCTCCTGAAGCTGTTGATTTATCGAACGAGTCTGAAAAGACGATCGACATGTACGGTATCAACAAAGACCGGACGCGTGACTTTGGAACTCGATGTCTGATCGCGCGGCGGCTGGTTCAGCGCGGTGTTCGTTTCGTTCAACTTTATAGTGGTGGCGCCCACAATGATGACAACTGGGACGCTCATGGCGACTTGGAAGTCAACCATAATCGACATGCAGGCAATACCGACATGCCGATTGCCGCGCTCCTTACAGACTTGAAACGAACGGGAATGCTGGACGAAACTCTCGTTGTATGGGGCGGCGAATTCGGCCGCCAACCTACAGCTGAATATGCAAAAGGGACTGGACGCGACCACAATTCCTATGGCTTTACGATGTGGATGGCCGGCGGCGGAATCAAAGGTGGGCTTAGCTACGGGACAACGGACGAGTTGGGCGCAGCGGCCGTCGAAAAACCTCTGCACGTAAAGAATCTGCACGCAACGATTCTGAATCAAATGGGCATGGACCCCAACAAACTCGCCTACTTCTACAGCGGACTCGATCAACGTTTGATCGGAGTCGAAGATGTGGATCCAATTCACGACATTATCGCTTAAGCAACCATGAGTGCACGTGAGTCTCGAGCCTATACGCATTTGAAGTGCAAAACACAGACTGAAGTATCCGGTGGAGAATTCAGGGCGCTCTCTGATCCGCTGGCGAGTATGCAAGAGACTGTTTGCGTTCAGTGTGGCGATTTTTTTCCGCTCAGCGAATTCGCTTGGTCAGACACAAGCGAGAAAATTACCGATTACTACAAACGACACGGCAAGAGTGCGACTGATATCGATCGGTTTTTATGTTCGACACCGGGACTGGGTTTTCTGGCCGGTGCCGGTTTTTTCTTGGGCGTGATGTTCGGTGTCTTGTTGTATTTCGCGATCGGTGGAATTGCCGGATTTGTCGTTGCCCTGATTCTGGGTTTGGTAGGCGCGGTTGCCGGTGTCGTTGCCAGAGAGGCTGTTGTATCACCAAAGATTTTGCAACGAGTTTGCGGCGATACGGATACTCGAAACTTGCAGTGAACATCGTCACTAAATTGGGCTGACTCTTTGATCGAAATCGGACAAGCCTGCTTTCACACGCCATACTTCTTTTGCTGACTTACCCAGCAACCATACTCTTTTGGTGCATTCCATGAACCTCTACGAATTGATCCGGCGCACGTTTCTTTTTATTTCCGTCGCACTGGCAGGGATGATGCTTCTGCCGACTGCATCAGCGCAGACGCACGCGGATGAAACTAGCCAGCCGTTAATCGCCTATGTCGGAACATTCAGTTCACCACTGGAAGACATGCTGCCCACGCAAGTCGATCTTCCGCCCGGCAATGGTCGAGGGATTCATGTCTTTGAAGTGGATCGTGTAACCGGAGCGATGACGCCCGCAGGAATTCACCGAATGGGAACCAGCCCCAGTTGTCTGGTGATCAACAAGCGTGGAACCAGAATGTACTCGGCAAACGAAACCGACCGCGTCGGCGAGAATAAAGAAGGCACAATTAGCTCCTTTGCGATCAATCCATCAGATGGGCAGCTGCAGTTACTCAATACAGTGCGTTCGGGAGGCGCCGGACCGACCTATGTCAGCATCCATCCGTCGGGAAAGTACGTATTGGTTGCCAACTATTTCGGTGGGTCCGTGTCGGTGCTGCCGATTCTAGACGACGGCCGTTTGGGCAAAGCCACTGACATCAAGAAGGACGAGGGCAAGATTGGCCCAACGACGGCAGCCAATGCTCCGCCGGGCAGTTTTGCATTCAGCGGACACGACCGAATGCATGCACACATGATTCAAGCAGATCCGACTGGCAAGTACATACTTCATGCTGACTTGGGTTTGGACAAAATCTACGTTTGGAAATTCGACCAAAAAACCGGTGTGCTAACGCCCAATGACCCGCCCGCCGTTTCGCTCCCGGCGGGAGACGGACCACGGCACTTTCATTTTCATCCCAACGGTCGCTGGTTTTATTCGATTCAAGAAGAAGGATCGACGATCGTGTTGTTTGACTTTGATGCATCGATGGGCCGCTTAAAGGCTCGCCAAACGATTTCCACGTTGCCACCCGAATTTGCTGGCAGCAATTTCTGCTCGGAGATATTGGTTTCCGCCGATGGTCGATTTGTTTATGCAGGAAACCGATTGCACGACAGCATCGGAATCTTTGCGGTTGGTAACGACGGACGGCTCACTTTCGTCGGCGAAGAGTGGACACGCGGGAATTATCCACGCAGTTTCAACTTTGATCCTACCGGTCAATTTCTTTACAGCTGCAACCAGCGCGCTGACAATATTGCTGTCTTCAAAGTCGGTCGCGAATCGGGCAAGCTTGACTTCACGGGGCACTACGCACCGGTTGGCAATCCTTCGATCATCGTGTTTCAGGACTTGAACAAGGTGCAGTGATTTTTATTGCGCATGTCTGAGTCGTTCGTAGATTGGGCACTCTTACTCCTGCCCGATTCAAAGCGTTTTTAAATTCAGTCGGGCAAGAAAGCCCAACGTACTTTGAAAAAGTGATTTACCTTGTTGGGCAGTTTTGCCGTGCTGATTGAAGCGCCCCGAGTGACTATGATGTGAACTCGAAAACCGATTCTTTGACGAACGAGTCTACTGATGAAACGAATTCTTGGCATTGTATTTCTGTTCTGTCTTCCACTGTGTGATTTGTTGGCTGCGGACAAGCCCAATATCTTGTTCATCTTTGCCGACGATCAGTGTTTTGAAACGATCAATCACTTGGGCAACAAAGAAATCGAAACGCCGAACTTGGATCGGATCGCTCGGCGCGGCACCACGTTTACGCATGCCTACAACATGGGTTCATGGAGTGGTGCGGTTTGCATTGCCAGTCGGACGATGCTGAACACCGGTCGCTCGGTTTGGAATGCAAACGCGATCCATGGGAAGAGCGAACAGGAGCGTCAAGCTGGTCGCTGGTGGTCGGAAATCATGAAGACTGCAGGCTACCGGACTTACATGACTGGTAAATGGCATTGTCGTGCGAAAGCGGAGAAGGCGTTTGATGTTGCACGAGACATTCGCCCCGGGATGCCAGCGCAAACGGACGCTGGTTACAACCGGCCAGCGGGGCCAGGCAATGATACTTGGTCACCATCGGATCCTAAGTTCGGTGGCTTTTGGAAAGGTGGGACTCATTGGAGTGAAGTCGTCGCCAATCATGCGCACGATTTCTTTGATGATGCCAAGCAGTCAGAAAAACCATTCTTTATGTATTTGGCATTCAATGCACCTCACGACCCGCGCCAGTCGCCCAAGGAATATGTGGCAAAGTATCCGCTGGATAAGATTGCCGTGCCGGAAAATTACTTGTCGATTTATCCGTATGCTGAACCGATGGGGGCGGGCAAAAGTTTGCGAGATGAAAAACTTGCACCGTTTCCACGGACGCACCACGCAGTGAAAGTTCATCGTCAAGAATACTATGCGATCATCACTCACATGGACGCAATGATAGGCCGGATTTTGGATGATTTAGAAGCGTCCGGGAAAGCTGAAAACACATGGATCTTTTTCACTGCTGATCATGGCTTGGCAGTTGGGCAACATGGATTCATGGGCAAGCAGAATCTGTACGACCACAGCGTTCGAGTTCCGTTCATGGTTGTTGGCCCCAAGGTGAAAGCGAACGCCAAGAATAACCAGCCGGTATACTTGCAGGACATCATGGCAACGACGTTGGATTTGGCGGACGTTAAAAAACCCGATCATGTCGAATTCAACAGCGTGCTGCCTTTGCTGGCTGGTGGTAAGAGTCCCTACAAATCGATTTACGGCGGCTATCTGAAAAAACAACGAAGCGTCAGGACTGATCAGTACAAACTGATTGTCTATCCAGCGGCGAAAAAATTGCGTTTGTACGACATTGTCAATGACCCAAAAGAAATGAAAGATTTGGCGGACGAACCGGCGATGGCCAAAGTGAAAATGGATCTCTTTGGTGAGTTGTTAATGTTGCAAAAGCAGTTCAACGACAAGGTGGATTTGTCAGCGCTTGCTCCCAATTGACCCGCACCAGAGTGGTGCAGCGGTGAACTCAACCATCTATCTGTGTGCTCACTCAAGACCGTCGGCAAAGGGACTGGATACGCTTTTCGCCGATTGTTTGGCTTGGAGTGCCAATTTGTCTGGGAGAGTGCTATTCACCGCAACCAGCAGCGCTTATTCTGAGGTCCATGTGCTCGGCAGGAAAGCTGCTGCTTTCAATGAATTCATACGGATTCCGGTTAGAACCCTACGGCATTCCAGGACGTGTCCACAAGGCGGCGGCATGAAGCTGCCCATGCAAGGCGATGAGCGAACTACTGCTTTATTACAAACGTCCCGATCCGACGACGTGGGTTTACATGTCGTCGTTCTTGACGATTGGACTGTACTTTGTTTTCCATCGGTTCTGGAGCATTCGCAATTTAGATATCGCGTTGTTGATTCTGTTGGCCCCAGGACTCTTGATGGTTCAGGCTGGCCGCCGACGCGAAATGCAGGCGTGGGACTCCAAGGCCATTGCGGCGAAACAGTCGCTTGAAGAATCAGGCTTGGGTAAAAAGCACTTGCTTGCCGTTGCCTACGAAGATCAAAAAAATGATGGCGACGCACCGCGACCAGAACCCACCATGCTGGCGTTTGCGATTCAGCAAGCTGAGCTAGACGCCGCACCGGCTCCTGATAAGGCTACCGCTGGCAATTGGAGTGATACGAATCCCACGGACCAGAGCTTGGGATCTGATGTCGCACCGGGAATCAATCCGGCATTCGCAAAAGAAAATTCACCGTACACGATTCAGTACTACGGATTTGTATTGCTGTTTTTGGTTCAGTTTCTAATTCTGATTCGTTTGTTGCTGGATTCGATGATGAATCGTCGGCCACTCCTGCATCCGAATTTGACATCTGGAGGCTTGTACTTCATCAGCATTTCGCTGTTCGTGTTCTTGATGGGCAACGTTGTCACCAGCACTCCTCGAATGCGAGTCATGCAGGGACCAGAGCTTGGGCCTGGTTACGCGTTGATGCATCAGTTGCCTCGGATTACGACTCGGCCCGTTAGGCAAGCCTTGGCGGGTGTCGAGCCGATCACGCGCGAGGAGCTTGATCCGTCACAACGTCAATGGACGATGATCGCAAAAATCTTGGCCATCAGTGCTCACTTGGCAATCGTTTGTGGAATCGTGCTGATCGGTGGCCGTCACTTTGGGAACATCCGCGCAGGTGTCGGCGCTGCGACGTTGTATTTGTTGTTGCCTTACACCGCGCACATGACGGGCCGAGTCGACCATGCGCTGCCAGCGGCGTTGTTGCTCTGGGCCCTGTTGAGCTATCGAAAACCTTTGATCGCAGGTGTGTTTTTTGGGTTGGCAGGCGGACTGGTTTACTTTCCGCTTTTCCTGTTGCCGCTTTGGATCAGTTTCTATTGGCGCCGCGGAGTCCGCAGATTTGTCCTTGGCGTCGGAACGACTTTGCTTGTTCTGGCAATGCTTTTGTCGTTTGGTGGTACCGAAGTGCTGGGTGGTTCGTTGGCAAAGATGTTTGGCCTGATGACGCCAACGATGGAGCCCGATGGGATTTGGCGATTAGGATGGAGTCCATACTATCGGATTCCAGTGTTCGTTGGTTTCATTATTCTGAGTGTGTTCTTTGGCGTTTGGCCTTCACCAAAGAATCTAGGCAGTTTGATAAGTTGCTCAGCGGCCTTGATGGTTGCGGCGCAGTTTTGTCATGGATATGGCGGCGGATTGTTTATCGCTTGGTTCTTGCCCTTATTACTACTGACGATTTTCCGGCCGAACCTTCAGGATCGGATCGCGCAGAAAGTCGTTGAAGCAAGAGGTGCACAGCAAACTCCACGAGTTCGCGCGGAGGTAACGAGCTCTTGACGACAGTGACAGATTCGACACACGAAAATGCCTCCGATGCGCGCGAGCGATATCAATCGAGAATTGAACAGATCGACGAAAGACGGGCTGCAATCGAAAAGATTGACGCCAAGTTTGGTTTCGTTCGTGTCATCTTGTTCTTTTTGGCAATCACCACAGGGCTTTTTGCGGCGTTCGCTGACGTCGGTATGTGGGTGGGGATTGCTGGGATACTGGCGTTTGTCGCATTCTTGGTGGTCGTTGTTCTCAATGAACCGTACCGTGACAAGCTAGAAGAGATCAAACAACAGCGTGGTGTGATCAGACGTTTGTGCTCGCGAGTTGACAGGAATTGGGAAAAGCTCGATTCAAAGAAGTCCACCGAGCAACTTGCCGCAGTGCCTTTGACTGAAGAACAGAAAGACCTTTGCGATGACCTTGATCTGCTAGGCCGTGTTTCACTGTTTCACTTCGTGTCCATGGCAGCGACGACACCGGGGATTCGGACTCTTGCCCAGTGGTTGGCGGGTACTGCGGAAGAAACCGCTGCGACCGAACGGGCTCAAGCTGTCCGGTCGCTGGCGCCGCTGAGAGATCAACGTATCCGGTTTTATACGTTGGCCCGTGAGATCGGTGGCAGCAGCGGAGACCCCGACGAATTCGTTCGCTGGGCAGGCGACAAGCCGTGGCTCAAGTCTCGGATGTGGTTGATGACATGGGCCAATTTGTCATTGTTGGTCGCGGCAGTCATGGTGATCGCTATCGTTGGATCGGCGCTAGGAATATTGCCTCCCGTGTCAGCAAAGATCGCGGGGCTTGGTCTGGTTGGGCTTGCGACAGTGAATATGATTTTGACGAGCGTCATGCTGGGACCTGCGAATGCGATTTTCTCTGTCGCAATGTCCAGTCGTCAGTCAGTAGCCAACTACCAAGAATTGTTTGGGGCAGCCGAAAACCTGCCAGAGTCGGAGTCGGGTGAATCCGGAATGCTGGCTCAGATTCGGTCGGCTATATTGGACGGTGACCACTCTGCACGCGCCGGAATGGCGGATTTGCAGAGCATTGCCAAAGCGGGATCCATGCGACAGTCCGCGCTCACGTTTTTTCCATACGTCGTCTTTCAGGCGTTCGGATTGTGGGACGTTCGTGTTTTGAAGCGACTGGAAGCTTGGCAAGCTCGTTATGCGAACGATGTTCAGCGTTGGTTCACCGCGCTCGGTGAGTTAGAGGCGTTGATGTCAGTCGCTGCGATTGCGGACGAGTATCCCGAATGGACTTTTCCAATTTGGGCACCTGCAAGCGACCAAGTGGTTTCCGCGAAATCGGTTGGCCATCCACTATTGCCAGACGATGCACGCGTTTGTAACGACGTCAATGTTGGACCGCCCGGTACCATTTTGTTGGTAACCGGAAGCAATATGTCCGGCAAGAGCACGATGCTGCGTAGTTTGGGTTTGAATATCTCGCTAGCCGGTATCGGCGCCCCAGTCTGTGCATCCGAGTTCCGAATCCCATCAGTAACAATGGCGACCAGCATTCGTGTGAGAGACAACTTGGGGGAAGGTGTTTCGTTCTACATGGCGGAACTAAAGCGACTGAAAAGTGTTGTTGATCAAGCACGCCAAGTTGCGAACAATTCTGAGGTCGTTTTGCTGTTTCTGCTGGATGAAATCTTGCAAGGCACGAATAGCCGAGAACGGCAGATAGCGGTGGTGAAAGTTCTCCAGCATTTGATGGACTCCAATTCAATTGGGGCGATCAGTACTCATGACCTGGAACTTGCCGACGAACCCAAGCTGCAATCGGTCTCGACAACGGTTCACTTTCGGGAGACGATTCGTCCTGACGCCGATGGCAATGAACAAATGACGTTTGACTATCAAATGAGACAAGGCGTTTCACCAACGACCAATGCACTTCGATTGCTGGAGATGGTTGGCTTGGGTGGTGAAGCAGATGATTCGTAATCCGCTTTCGCAAGTTTGTGAGAGCGAGTTTTCTGAGTTACGAGCCGAACAGGCTATACAGACTTTTGAATCCTAGAGCCGACACGACTACAACGGTGAACGCGCCGAGTGCGTTGGCTAGCCATCGGTTGCGGTAGTTGCCCAGCAGTTTCTTGTTATTCATCACGACCAGTAGAAATACCGCCAGCAGAGGCAATAGTAGCCCGTTGGCAACTTGCGCGACTGTAATGATGTCGGTGGGCTTGGATCCGCTGGCGGCGAAATACGTTCCAAACAAAATGACGCTGATGAATACAGCTCGTAGTTTCCAGTTCTTCAGATCTGCGGGCCAGCGAAAACATCCTGCCGCAGCGTAAGCCGCTGCCAGTGGCGCGGTGATAGCACTGGTTAGGCCAGCGGCAAAGAGCCCAATGCCGAATAGTAGTCGCGAATGTTTGCCCAACAAAGGTTCAAGCTGTACTGCCGCATCCGATAAATTCTCAAATTTGGTGTCACTTGCAAAGAAAGCCGTCGTTGCAGTCGCGACAATGGCGGCGGTCACCAGTCCGCCCAATGACACACTCATGATTGTGTCGATTCGGTTTTGCTTTAAAGACTCGTTAAGCTGAACTTCGTCGCGCGAATCCGACCAATTCTGAGCGGCAGCTGTGGCGTGCAGAAACAAGTTGTAAGGAACAACCGTAGTTCCAATCAAAGCCATGACTTCTGTCCATGCACCGCTGGGAATGGTGGGCCTTACCCAGCTCCGAAAAAATGCTCCCCAATCAACGGGAACACTGATCGCGGTGAGTAAAAAAACAGTGCTCATCACAACAACGCACGCAACCAAGATTCGTTGAAGCCATTTGAACTCGCCAATCATCAGCACTGCCATTGCGATCAGTCCAATCGTCATCGCGACCAGTGCTTGTGTTCCGGTTCCCATCGCGGCGGTAAACCCAACGGCTGCTCCAGCTATATTGCCCGCTTGGTAGGCGGCGTTGCCGACGATGATCGCCGTGACCACCAAAACAATCGCGATCCATCTCGCAAATTTGTTCTCCAGCGTTTGGTGGACGGCTTCTCCCAGCCCGCTGCCGGTAACAACGCCCAATCGCGAAGCCATTTCTTGAAAAATGATGGTCGCGATGACCGAAAAAGCGACGGCCCACAATAAAGTGTGCCCAAAGTCCGCGCCGGCTGATGTTGCTTTGGTGACAGTTCCAGGGCCAATGAAGGCGGCGGTTACTAGAAGTCCTGGCCCGAAACGTCGAAGAGATCTGGATCTTGGTGGAGTCATCCCGACAAGTGTAGCATCCTTGATTGACATGTGGTTTGAAGGAGATGTTTTCAGCGCATGATTGACAATCGAATTTGCAGCATCCGCAAATCGGATGTGACGACTCTACCGAGATCCGCAAGTGGTGATGGCGCTTCGCAACATTGGATTAAGGAATATCGTCTACAATGAATCGCTTGTTTCCAAACCTGCTGTCGGTGACCTTACACGCATCACCAACAGCTGAATTCCGATGAAGCGGCAGCTTGCAGGCCGCACCCTAAAAATAGACATGACAAATCGAATGGATATCAATCAAGAACAATATGACAAGATCGCAGAACAGATCCACAGCGACACCAGCCCGGTTGGGATTGATGCAAAGAAGACTCACATCCTTATTCTTCAACTATTAATGAACATCGACGCACGGCTGAAGCGGATCGAAGAAAAGAGCGAAGCGATGTAGAGCTTTGTCCAGATGCTATTTG
>CAYNNP010000054.1:0-29197 GCA_964398215.1 uncultured Pirellulaceae bacterium
AAGTTGCGGGAGCCAGATTTGAACTGACGACCTCGAGGTTATGAGCCTCGCGAGCTACCAGGCTGCTCCATCCCGCACGAGTATATTAGCAGCCCGCTCGACTTCGGGAAGGGGGCGTCTGAAGATTCTTTTCAGTTTTGCTGATCCCGTTTCGCAATGCCGATCCGATGCGCTCTCGGCATTTCTGCACTGGAACACTTGGATTGATTGCAGTGGATTTGACGCCCTGCACGCGGTGACCGAAACCACACACAAAGAGGCTCCAGCGCGCTTGGCTCACTGAACGTTTTTGATTTCGATCATGGGCTCACTTGGCTTCAATTGCCGACCTTAGCTGGGCGAGGTTGCGTGGATTTTGCCCCAAGTCTCCTTTGCCAATCCGTGATCGACTTTCGGCGACGACATCGCATTTCAAGTCGCCATTTCGAGTTAGAGTTACCGAAATATCGTCGACAAAACGCAAAACCATCGAAGTTCGCGTTAGCTCGATTGTGAGCTTTGCTTGGTCCGTCTCCGTCGTTTTGATTAGCGTCCATGCCCCGTTGGTCTCGGACCATTGGCGAATTCGGTTCGCAATTTCTTGCTCAGTGCCGACCACCGTGACTTCGATCTTGGCGTGGTTCGTCGTCCAATCTCGACTCCAGTCATCGACGGTTAGCAAGATCGCGACGCAACATACGGCAACAATCGCCACGGGAATCCATAACAACTTTGTCTTCTTCTTAAGATTTGTATCGTCGCTCACTCGCGCAAAGCTCCTTTGCCGCTAAATTGTCAGTCTGAAAAACGCGTCCCAATCGAAGCGGAACATTTGATGTCAGGTTCATCTCTATTCGACTCTCACGAACAAAACTTCTTGGAACAGGCCCAGCCGCTGGCAGCGCGAATGCGCCCGCGTCGTCTTAGCGAGTATATCGGGCAACAGCAGATCATTGGTGAAGGGAAATTGTTGCGGCGTATGATTGACGCCGGCCGAATCACGTCTGTCATCTTTCACGGACCACCGGGGACCGGAAAAACGACCCTCGCTCACTTGCTGGCGATCGAAACGGGCAGCCAACTCAAGACGCTTAGCGCGGTGTCTAGCGGAGTGAAGGATGTTCGCGAAGTGCTTTCATGGGCTCGCGATCTGGTTTCAACTGGGCAACCTCGCCCACTGTTGTTCATCGACGAAATTCATCGCTTTAGCAAATCACAGCAAGACGCTTTGTTGCCTGATGTGGAGTCGGGGATCGTGTCGTTGATTGGTGCGACGACCAGCAATCCATACTTTGCCGTCAATGGAGCATTGCTCAGTCGAAGCCAGCTTTTTCAGTTGCAATCGCTTAATGTTGATGACATCGCTTCGCTGTTATCCAGTGCGCTTGCGGACAAAGATCGAGGGTTGGGAGAATTCAATGCGTCGGTTGATCAGGATGCCATCAAGTATATCGCGGGCGCGTGCGAAGGCGATGCGCGGCGTGCATTGACGGCATTGGAGATTGCAGTCAAAAGTGCCACCAGTTCGCCACCATCGGTTGACCTACAACAGGCAAAAGAATCTGTGGGCGCTCGAATGGGTGGCTACGACGGCACGGGCGATGACCACTATGACTTGGCAAGCGCATTGATCAAGAGTATCCGCGGTAGCGATGCTGATGCGTCGCTGTATTGGCTGGCAAGGATGCTGGAGGGTGGCGAGGATATTCGTTTCTTGTGTCGGCGGCTGGTCATTCTGGCCAGCGAAGATATTGGGAACGCCGATCCGAGTGCGTTGACGCTGGCTGTGTCTGCGATGCAAGCTTGTGAGTTCGTGGGCTTGCCCGAGTGCCAATTGACGCTCAGCCAAACCGTCGCGTACTTGGCACTCGCACCTAAAAGCAATTCGGCAACCGTGGCAATTGGAGCTGCACGCCGAGACGTTCGCGAAAATCAGATCGTTCCTGTTCCCAAGCACCTTCGGTGTGGACACTACGCTGGAGCAAAAAAGCTTGGGCACGGTGAAGGCTACCAGTTCAGCCACAATGAAGATGACGGCATCGCTAGCCAAGATTACTTGGGAGTCGATCGCGAATATTACGATCCGGTGGACCGAGGATTTGAGGTGGAGCTAAAGGAACGTCTGGCCGAGATCCGCAAGAAACTAAACGCTTGATCGTTTTGGTCAAGCAAGGCGAATCGGTACTCAATTCCGAGGCTGCTGGTAGCCAATCCACCACGATTTGCAATGCAAGATTCAACTTCCAGTAGTGACTCGAACCAAGATTCTACGCCGGCCGCAGCGCGTTTTCCGTTTCGCTGGGTGCCGAAACGGTGGGGGCTGCGCACTTTTCTGATCGTCGTGACGGTTCTTTGTCTGATTATCGGTTGGTTGCTCAATAGCACCTATCGGCAAAAGCGAGCGATTCGCTGGGTAAAGGAAATGCAAGGGACGGTTGTTTACGATTTCCAGTACGTTGCTGATGACCAACCGGCGTTGACCCATGGACCGATTCGCCGCTGGATCCGGGATCATGTCGATGTGGATTTCGTTTCGGATGTGAAGTCGGTTCACTTGCCGCAGTACTCTTTCCAGGATCACACGATCGAATCACTTTGGCCGCTTGTAGCGTTTTCTGACTTGGAAAATCTAGAGCTTTCGTGCGTGCCATCTCCTGATTTGTCGCCACTCAAAAAGCTCTCAAAACTCAAACGCCTCTACTCTTTTTGCTCCGGCATCAGCGACGTGACTCCGCTTGCCGAGCATCCCTCCTTGGAAGATATCACGATCTACGTTGGGCACGTCAAAGACGCAAAGCCGCTGACGACGATTCCTAATCTTAAGTATCTCAGTTTGGACAGGTCCGGTGCTACGAACGAACATATCGAGTCAATCAAAGCGCACTTTGTGTCAAAAGAGTCCACGTTTCTGTTCAACGGAGCTGAAATCCGCGACGAATGAATGGGCACACCGACGATCCTGAATGATGATCTGCCGGTGAACTAAAGTGAGAGTTTTTTAAGCCTGCGTTTTTTCAGTCTGGCGCTGCCCGACCAATTTAAATAGGGCTGGTCGGAGTGTGAACTCGGCAGCCGTGCTAGTTAACAAGCCGCCGACGATCACGGTTGCAATTGGGTACAGGATTTCTTTGCCTGGTTCTCCGGCTGCCAGCGCGAGTGGCAGCAATCCGATGCCGCTGGTCAAAGCGGTCATCAAAACTGGGGCCAACCGTTCTTGGCCTGCCCGTATCATCATCTGCGACGTCCAGTCCTCGCCTTCATGTTCCACTAAGTGCAAGTAGTGGCTGAGCAACAAAATTCCATTTCGCGATGCGATTCCACATAGCGAGATAAATCCGATCGTTGCGGCAATCGTCAAATTCTGGTCAGTTAAAACCAACGCCGTCACCGCGCCTACAAACGCTGCCGGAAGTGCAATGAGTACTTGGAAAGAGAAGTTCACGTTTCGGAACAATGTATAAAGCACCAGGAACATTCCGATCAACGCGAACACGGACAAGACCGCTAGGCGTAGATTGGCAGCCCGTTCACTTTCAAACTCGCCGCCATATTCAACCCAATATCCAGGCGGAAGTTGATAGTTCGCCAGTTTCCGTTGAACATCATTTACTACGTCAATCGCACCGCGTCCTTCGGCAACGTTGGCTTGGATGACGATCCGCCGCTGTGCTTGTTCGCGACGTATTTGGTTTGGCCCGTAACTTGGATAGATCTTGGTCAGCGATTCCAAAGCGACCACGCCGCCATCGGGTAGATCGACTGCCAATCGCCGTAACTTTGATTCACTCTCGCGATAGTCTTCTGCCAATCGGACAACCAGGTCAAACGCGCGTTGCCTGAGCAGGACAGTACCGACCTGCTTGCCTTTCATTGCCGTTTCGACCAGTAGCATGACGTCCGAGGCGTGCAGGCCATAGCGGACCAGCGCGTCTCGATCGACTTCGATTCTTAGTTGTTTGACATTCGTTTGTTGTTCGATCAGCAAATCCGTCAATCCATCGATCGATTCGATGTCTGCTTTCATGCCTTCTGCGATCGTCCGCAAAGATTCCAGGTCATCGCCGAAAACTTTGATCGCTATCTTTGCTTTCACGCCTGAAAGCATGTGGCTAATCAAGTGCGCGAGAGGCTGTTCGGTGCTGGATGTAACGCCGGGCAGTTCGCCCAGCGTTTCGCGGATCTTTTCGATAGCGACCGAGCGATCGGCGCCGTCGACCAGCCCCATCACAATCTCGCTGACGTTGACACCCTCGGCATGCTCGTCCAGTTCCGCGCGTCCGGTTCGCCGAACCAACGTTCGGACTTCGGGAATTTCCAACAGCGTTTGGTCGATCAGTTTGCCAATCCGATTACTCTCTGCCAAGGAAGTTCCTGGTTTCAAGATCGCGTTGGCTTGCACGGATCCTTCGTTGAAGGGCGGCAGGATGCCGTGATCCAAGTTCAACATGGCGATGACGCTGGTTGCAACCAATCCACAAGTCACACCGATCACGATCAAAGGAAATCGAGCGCTGAAACCAATCGCGCCGCCTGCAGCCCACTTCATCGCGCGCAGCAATAAACCGTCCTCGTTTGCATCGGGGGCAGAGAGCCAGCTTTCTAGCAGCATCATGATCAGCCAAACCGCTGGCGACGCGGCGAGCACCCAGATCCAAGGCTTTACGAGTGTCGTGATTTGAAATCCGAACAGATCTGCGAATCGTGGTAACAACCAATAGAAACAAGCGGCCGAGATGACAACCGACAGTAGCGGCATCGTCCATCGCCAGACTCGCCGTCCCGTCAGCAGAAACGAAGCCAGCACGGGCGTCAACGTCACCGAAACCAAGAGTGACGCGATCAAGGACACAACGTATGCAATTCCGAGCGGCACAAAGATCTTGCCAACCATGCCTTCGAGTGCAAAGACTGGCAAGAACACCAGAACAACGATCGCAGTTCCAAACACGATTGGTGCGCGAACCTCGATGCTTGCTTCGCGGACGACGTTTATCAAGCTATCCGGTTTTGCTTTGCCAGCGTTCTCTTTCAGTCGGCGAAAAATGTTCTCGACATCTACAATTGCGTCGTCAACCAATTCTCCGATTGCAACGGCCAATCCGCCTAGCGTCATGGTGTTGATCGAAAGTCCAAAGGCTGCAAAAACGGATGCGGTGGCGATGATCGAAACGGGAATTGCGGTCAGTGTGATGAAGGTCGTTCGGAAACTCAGCAAAAACAAGAACAGAATCAATACGACCAGTACACCGCCATCTGCTAACGCTTCCACGACATTGTTGACGGCACGATCGATGAACGAGCGCTGCGAGTAGACATTGGCGATTTGAATGTCGTCGGGCAAATTCTGTTGCAACTGCTGCATGGCAATTGCAATCTGTTCGTCAATGCTGCGTGTATCAGATCCAGGTTGCTTGTTAACAGTCAGTACGACGGCGTCACCGCCAATGTATCCTTCCTGGTCAACCACTCGCGAATACGCAGACGCGTCACCCCGTTTGACTTGGCCGGCCGTTTTGATCGTGGCGACTTCTTGTAGTGTCACAGTTCGTCCATTGCGAAACGCGACCGTCACATCCCGCAGGTCTTGCATGGACTTCAACCGACCAATCCCACGGACCAACAGTTCTTGCGCCCCTTGTTGGTCAAGGTAACCTCCGGTCACATTCAGGTTCGATTCTTCGACAGCTTTATGCACTTCGTGTAGCGAAATTTCATATCGCCGGAGTTTGTCCGGATCCACCAAGACTTGGAACTGCATCCGATTGCCGCCGATCGTAAAGACTTGCGAAACGCCAGGGATCTTTAACAACCGTTTCCGGATCACCCAATCGGAGATCGTCCGCACATCCATCGGCGAAGTCTTATTACCTTCGCTCCAAACCCCATACATTAGGACTTGGCCCATGATGGAAGAAATCGGCGCTAGGGTTGGCTGTGTTCCTTCGGGCAGTTGATCGGAAACCAATTGCAGCCGCTCGTTGACGATTTGCCGATCGAGATTGATGTCGGTGTTCCAATCGAATTCGACATAGATCACGGAGATTCCCGCCGCGCAGCTACTGCGAACTGCTTGCACGTTCGGGCTGCCAATCAAAGCAGATTCGAGTGGAAAGTTGATAAGTGTTTCAATTTCCTCCGGCGCCATCCCATGGGCTTCGGTGATCACCACGACGCGGGGCCGATTCAAGTTTGGCAAGACGTCGATCGGCAATCGCACCATCTGATACAAACCGCCTAGGCACAAAGCGATCGCACCGAACAAAATCAGCAAGCGATTGTTAAGCGAGAAAGTAATGAGTCGATCCATCGAACTCCGCGTGCCTTTTGCAGTTGTATCCAGGTTTCGAGTTGTGGGGTTGCTAGCCCGTAAACGTGCCAGTTGATTGAACCAATCCTAAGTGACGTTGTGCAAATACTTGCTCGTCAATGAGTGTGTCCGGCATGGGGATCGATCTTGTCGCCACCTTGGCTTTTGACTGCCATTTGCAACTGGTTGGCTGACGATATCACCACTCGATTATTCATCCTGCGAATCTGTCCATCATTTGCGATCGCAACCTGCCTATTATCCCTGGCAACGATGTGGACGTTAACACGATCCGCATGCACACCGTGATCCAAGAAAACGTAGTGATTGACGCCTTCGTCCACCACGGCCTCGATGGGAACCACGTACACATCTTCAATCTCCGTGACCGGCAAACGGATTCGCAATCGCTGTCCGGGTTTGAATTTCCAGCTCACGTAGGTTGCATCATCCCGTTTTTCGGAACGCTCGATTTCGTTTGGGAGCTCCAGATAGAAAGGCAGAGCACGTGTGTCCTTGCCGACTTCGTTGCCAATGTAGGTGACTTTCAGTCCGTCCAAAATATCCGCTTGCGATGAAGACGAATCCAGGATGGCCTGCACTTTTGTCTGCGATTGAGCAGCATTTCGCAAAGCCAACCCATCGGTCTGGAACGCGTGCCCTTCGATCAAAAGCGTTTCGTAATCTGAAAGCTCCGCCAGCGTCTTGCCAGCTTCAACGGCTTGTCCACGGCTGATCTCAAGCGCTGTGACCAACAGATTCGCGTCGACATGTTGCGGATGGGGCGCGGGCTGAACTGTCGAAGCAAACTTGGCTGGCGTTCGATCGGTCGAACTTAATGGTTGCGAAAAATCTGGCCTGATAGTTGGAATCTTTTGGCTGCCGGGTTCACTGGAGAAATCATCAAAGTGCAGCGACGAGTCCGCGTGGATATGCGGCGCCGTAACGACGACTTCGCGGATCAATTTTCGCGTTCGTTGGATCTGGCTAATTTGACCTTCACTCAAGCCATGCAGCAGGATGGCTTGCTTAGCCGCTTCGACACTGGCTATGAGTTTGTCGCGTTCATACTTGCGCGTAATCAAAGTCTTGCCAGCGATCGCTCCAGATTTAGCGACTTCGGTAAGCCGCGCGATTTCCTTTTCTTCGACATCCAGTTGACCAAGCTGCGCCAGGAATTGCTCTTGAGTTTTGACTAAGTCTTGGTGAGTCAAGCGTAGCGAGAACATTCGTTTCCCAGGCACAACCAGTTCGCCTCGAGCGATGTAGATCGCGTTGATGACACCTGTTAGCGGCGAAGTCACCGAAATGTGGGTACGGCCAGGCCAGCTGGTAATCACGCCTGGAACTTCAATGAACTTTGTAAATGTACTGGGCCGAATCCGTTGTGATCGAATGGCAAGACTCTTGCGGGCTCGTGCGGTCAAAGCAAGCGAAACGGTTTCACCCGGCTCGGGCGTTTTTGCGACTTCATTTTTATCGACTTCAGCGTTTTCATCGGTTTCGTTTGTCGCGCTGGCAGGCGAAGCGGCGGCCAATCCCAAACGTTGGGGAATGTCTGTCAACACGAACGCGCCAACGACGACACTGCCCGCCGTGGCGAGAACCACAGCGATCGGATACAGCACAAATCGTTTGACGTTCGGTTTCATGTTTTCATTGGTTCCGTAGTTTGCCCAGGGGCATCGTAATGTAAATTCAGTCGGTGGTGACCAACAGCCCTTGGATCTCGGCATTGGCTTTCAAAGCATCGCCCAGTGACCGCAGTATCTGGCCGCGGACCTCGAACAGGGTTCGCTGGGCGGTCAAAAGCTGTAGATAGTTGGCTTCGCCCGCAGCGAATGCTTTCCGCCCTAGTTCTACCGTTTCGATCGAATTCGGTAGCACTTTTTCACGCAGTCGATTGTACTGGAGTCTCGCCACCTGATAACGATTGACGACGCCTGCGAGCTTGGATTGTAAGTTTAGCTTGGTGAGTTCAAGCTCCGCCTGGGCTGCTTGGATGCTTGCATGCGCCGAGCGAACATTGCCCTGGTTTCGATTGCGAATTGGCAAGGGTACGCTGACACCGAGGCTAACGAATGTGTCATCAGACGCTGTGTCCAGTCCCAACGCGACCTGTCCTGTGATATCTGGAATGGCCTGCGCGCATGCCAAGTGCAAAGCCCAGCGAGTGCGTTGCAGCTGGGAATTGTTCGCATCGACCACTGGGTTTGCGTCAACGATTTGGTTGATCAAACTATCCCACGGCTTTGGATCCAGTTCGGGAGCGACAGCGTCCAGTGGATCGGCTGAGGGGAGCCGCGAAAGGCCCGCTTGTGCCGCCAAGTCCAATCGCAGGTTTTCAAGTTGGGATCGGTTGTTGTCGGCTTCGATCTGAGCTTTGCTGAGTTCAACTTGAGCTTGCAGCAATGTCAATCGAGAGACTTCGCCTACATCCATTAACTGTTGAACTTGTTCCATCGAATCTGCGATCGATCGAACAATCTGGTCACTCAATTCGGCTTGCTGTTGGGCCACCCACGCACGCGCGAATGCGGATCGAACATTCGTCAAAACCGTCAGGCGTGCGAGTCGAAGTTCTGCGATTCGCTGTTGAACCACATGCGACTGAGAGTTTTGCGCAAGACCTAGTTTGTTAGCCGTGATGAATCGCTGGGAGACGCCCAATGAGTGTATCCCTGTTGAATCGTCGTTGCCAATTTCTTCGGATTGATAGTTCAGAACTGGGTTGTAAGCGAGGCCTGATTGATGCCATTGACCGCGCGCCACAGCGACTTGAGCCTGCGCTGCCAAGATCGCCGGGTGCGAAATCGCAGCAATCCCTTCCAAGTCTCTCTTTGTGATCCCCTGAACCGGCCCGGTGACAATCGGTGCATGATCGCTCTTGGAATCCGTATCGTTTTCGGTGTCCGACGCGTCTATTTCCTGGTCAGCTTCGTCTTCAGACTCATCATCGTTTGCTGGATCAGGAAGCGTTTCAAGATCCATTTTGGTTTTAGAATCTTGCTTGGGCTCCGGATCGTCGTCGATGATATGCGCGACTTGCCGCAGCACTTCTGGTGGCGACTGAACCGAGGGTAGCGCTGACAAGTCCAGCGTTTCCAAAACCAGTTTTTTGGGGGCCGGTTTGGCAACTCGGTCGAGCGATTTGCAGCCCAAGAAAGCGGCGACACACACGGCGCAGCAGGATAGCATTGCGGCATGAACGCAGGGTCGCTGATCGCTAGTTGGCAACTTGTGAAACATCCTGTTTCCGGCAAGGATCCGAATCGCGTTGAAATCCCAAGTACGAGACGAGGTTCCAGACACATCGGTTTTGATCGGCTTACGGGCTGTGACGATTGTTCGGAGTAACGCTGGTTGAACGGATTCAAGCAGATCAACTAACGAAAGTTCAGGCTCGGTAATCTTTACTGCCAACGATCAAACAAGCAGATCCGTCCAGCATTCTGGGCAAGAACGCTTTGACGAACGTGCCGAATGTTCTGCTTGCGTTCCCCCTAACGGGTTTGAATGTCCACTAATTGAAGGCGAGCGGAGGCGGGAAACCCTACCCATGTGGAATTATTTTACTCACTCTTTTATTAGTAGGAACAGTTATGGGCGCACCACACGAGTTTCAAAATCTCCCTCTTGCTCCAGCAGATCTGGAGGTGGGTTTCGTCTTAGTTTGCTCGGCGATGGTATTCTTGATGCAGGCTGGTTTCTGCATGTTGGAAAGTGGGTTGGTCCGCGCGAAGAACAGCATCAATGTTGCTGTCAAGAACTTAATGGACTTTGGCGTCTCTCTGCTGGCATTTGGCATGATCGGATTCACGCTAATGTTTGGCGCCTCCTGTTGGGGACTGTTTGGCAGCGACGGCATTGCTTACTGGTTGGATGACAAACTAACGTCATTCTTTATCTTCCAAATGGTTTTTTGCGGCACCGCTTCAACGATCGTCAGTGGTGCAATCGCCGAACGCAGCAAGATGACAACGTACGTGTACATCGTGTTGGTCCTGAGCGGGGTGGTGTATCCACTGATTGGCCATTGGTGTTGGGGCGGCGCTTTGGGGAACACTGGCAAAGGTTGGTTGGCGAGTTTGGGATTTGTGGACTGGGCTGGTGCCTCGGTTGTTCACGTTACTGGTGGCTTTGCCGCGCTAGCGGCCATCATGGCTATCGGGCCTCGCCGTCATTACCGAAGTCGAAAACTCACAAGTGGGCATAGTCTGCCGCTTGCGGTATTGGGTGTCTTTTTGATTTGGTTCTCGTGGTGGGGATTCAATGGCGGCAGTGGATTGAACGCTCACGGCAACGTGGCACTTGTTATTTTGAATACAAACTTGGCAGCGGTTGCTGGATTGATAACGAGTGCGATTTGGTCGATTTGGAAAACCAACAAGATCAATGTCGTCAACGTAATCTGCGGATCCTTGGCGGGTTTGGTTTCTATAACGGCTGCATGCCACGCTGTTTCGCCCTTTGCTGCGGTTGCGATTGGAGCTATTGGCGCAGGCCTTTCGTTACAAGCGATCGCGTTCTTAGAGAAAAGCCCATTTGATGATGCCGTGGGCGCGTTTGGTGTTCACGGCGTCAGCGGCATCTGGGGGACGGTTGCCTTCGGATTGTTTGCATCGCCCAGCGCGTTAAGGGCTGGCAGCCGCGGCGCACAAATTGGAATTCAATTACTGGGCTCTTTGGTTACAGCAGCCTTTGCATGGGGTTCGGTTTACTGCGCTCTGAAGCTGATTTCTAAGTTCATGAAATTACGCGTCCGAGCTGGTGAAGAAAAACAAGGATTGAACGTCATCGAACACGGTGCAACGAACGAGTTGACTGATCTTTTAATGACGATGTCGGAGCATAAACAAGGTAATTTCGTCGCCACGGTAGAGATCGACACGGATTCTGAAGTCGGGCAGGTCGCAAGCGAATACAACAAGGTTGTCAAGCGTTTTCACACGGAGGTATCGCAACACAAAAACACGAACGAGTATTTGGACAGCGAGCGAATGCGAGTTCGTTCATTGCTGGAGCATGCTGGCGTTGGAATCTACCAACTGGATACGGAAGGACGCTTTCAGTCGACCAACAAAACGTTACTGCAAATTTGTGGATTCGCATCTGCAAGCACGTTGATTGACAGTGAAGCAACGTTTCAATTGCCTTGGCATTCAGATGAAACGCGATCTGAGATCACACAGCAACTACAGTCTGGAGGATCAGTCAAAAACCTTGAAACCCTGTATGACACACAGACCGGAGAAGAGGTTTGGTTGCTAGAGCACATCGTTCCCATCCATGATTCGAACGGCGTCTTGGTCAGTTGGCTGGGCACCGTAAATGATATTTCTGAGCGCAAGAAAGCGATGATGATGGAGATTGAGGTCGCTGAAGCCAAGAGTGCGGCGAAGGGTGACTTTCTTGCCAACATGAGTCACGAAATTCGGACTCCATTGAATGGTGTGATTGGAATGCTAGACCTGCTGGGAGGCAGCGAACTGGATTACAAAGCAAGCAGTTTCGTCAGCATCGCGCGTAGTAGCGCCGAAACGTTGCTATCGCTGATCAACGATATCCTGGATTTCTCTAAGATCGAAGCTGGCAAGATGCCGCTTGAACACGTTAGTTTTGACATTCGCGAATTGATGGAGTCGACTGCCGAGCAGTTTGCCATTCGAGCTCACCTAGCTGGCTTGGAACTGAACTGCGCCTTGGACGCAAACTTGCCGTACAAAGTGGTTGGAGACCCCGAGCGGATTCGACAATGCATCGTGAATTTGCTGGGCAACGCAGTCAAGTTTACTGAGCAAGGCGAAATCAACTTGCGTTTAAGCCGACGTGATGACGTGGTCCAATTTAGCGTCAGCGATACCGGAATCGGAATCGAACAGGAAGCACAAGAGACTCTATTCGATTCATTTGTCCAAGCTGATGCTGGGACTACCCGGCGGTACGGTGGGTCCGGTCTTGGACTGTCCATCGTCAAGCAGTTGGTCCAACTGATGGGAGGTGAGTTGAAACTCGATAGCGAAGTCGGAAAAGGTTCTGATTTTTGGTTTGAGCTTGAACTGCCTGTCGCAGATGAACAGACACCCATTGACCATAAAATGAATTTGGTCGAAACGGCCTCGGATCAAAACGTATTGATCGTCGACGACAACACAACCAACTGCCAGATATTGACCAACCAATTGTCTGGTTGGGGCCTCAAGAACGCCATCTGCACGGAACCAACGATGGTGGTCCAAAAGCTGTTGGTTGCTGAACAGATTGGCAATCCATTCGATTTGATCATCTTGGATTTTTGTATGCCAGGCATGAACGGAAGCGATGTGGCACGCGCAATCCAAAGCCATCCAACTGTTCGTGGTGTTCCGATCATTCTATTGTCCAGCAACCATGACCTGATGAGCCAGGGGGAGATGGATGAGCTGGGCATTTGCACGGCGATCGCCAAACCGGCTCGACAAAGTCGACTGTTTGATGCAATTGTGTCGACACTTTACGAGGCAAGGCAATCGCAGCAGCCAATGGCAAATGAAAACAACGTTCTGGCTGCGGACACTCAATCGAATGCTTCGCCGACTACAGGTTTGCAAACGGTAACTGAGGGATCGCAGACGGCGCCAACACTAGCAGAAAGTCAGCCACAAGAAGTTGAAACGCCTACAACGACGATCAACAATCAATCGAAACCTTACGAGATTGACGTTTTGGTCGTAGAAGACAATCACGTCAATCAGATTGTCGCCCAGCAGATGCTTGTACGACTCGGGTACACAGTGGAATTCGCTGGTAACGGCAAAGAAGCACTTCAGTTGCTTGCCAAGCAAGACTATGGACTCGTGCTGATGGACGGTCACATGCCAATCATGGATGGGCTAACGGCAACCCGAAAAATTCGTGAGTGGGAAAGCAACGATGGGCGACGACGAACTCCGATCGTTGCGTTGACGGCAAATGTTGTCATGGGTTACAGGGACGAGTGTTTAGAAGTCGGCATGGATGGGTACATTGCAAAACCGATTTCGCTTGAGTGTCTTCTCAAGACCTTGCAGCAATTTTTACCTATCGGATCGCAACAAGAGAGCGAGCCAAGTGCTGTCTCCAGCCCAAGTGTTTCGGTTCCAGTTTCACCAACGCCTGTTTCGCAGCCTTTGGAGGCGCAAAGTGCTGCATCAACAGCGCTACCGATCGAAGGTGATACTGAAGGCCATAGTTTTTGTGATGCAGCTGCGCTAAGTCAAAGATGTGGCGGCGACACGATGTTCCAACGACAGTTATTGGAGATCATGCGTGACGCGCTCCCTGTCCGGCTTGAAGAAATCAAGTGTGCCGGTTTGAGGAACAACATGGGAGAACTTGGCAGGATTTCGCATCAGTTAAAGGGAGCTGCCGGTGATACGGCGCTGTTAGTTGTGCGTGAACGGGCCGCCGCTTTGGAAGAGCAGGCCAAGGAGAACCTAGCTCAAGTGATTCCAGCAACGATTTCCGAGCTAGAAAGCGATATTGAAATGACAATCGCCGCAATCAAAAAACTGCTGTGTGATTATTAGGGCAGACAAATGCAACCAATCAATTACGCGCCAACAGGACTCGGGCAGGAGCATATTGGCGAACAAAATAATACGATCACTCCCTTGTACGGAGCTTGTGATGAAACGATCTCTGATCCTCGATCAGCATCGGCGAAAGCGACTGTGCGTGTGTTGGTCGTCGATGATGAAGTCGTGTCGCGAAAGCTCCTCACAGTGGACTTAGAGTCTTCTGGTTATACCGTTGCCACAGCGGTGGACGGTGCTGAAGCGATCGACGCTGTATCGCACGGAACATTCGACTTGGTCCTGATGGACATCAACATGCCCCGGTTGGATGGGTTCATGGCACTGCGTTTGATTCGGCAAATGGACCGGGGACAAGCATTGCCGGTGATCATGATGACCGCTGACGCGAATGCACAACAAATCTCCCGCTGCTTTGCAAATGGCGCCAACGACTACCTTGCAAAACCAGTCACAAAAGCCGAGTTGATCGCGCGAGTCGACGCGCAGCTTCGATTCGTTAAGACAAAAGAAGACCTGCGAGAGAGTGAGCAACGTTACGCGTTGGCTACCAATGGAACACGCGAAGGCATTTGGGATTGGAATTTAAGAACAGGCGAACTTTATCTGTCAAAAAGATGGCATGAAATTGTTGGCACCGTTGATTGGAAGCCAGAAGGGCGAGGCTGGTTGAGCTTGGTACACCATGACGATCGTAGCCGCGTGCAAGCAGATTTGGAGTCACACCTGTGTGGCGAAGTGCCCTTTTTTGAGTCCGAGCTACGAATGGCCGACCATGAAGGTGATTTGAGATGGATGCTGTGTCGGGGAATCGCCGTGCGGGACTCCAGTGGCATGGCCACGCGAATTGCAGGTTCGTTGTCTGATATCACCGAAGGCAAGGTCGCCGACGCGCTCACTGGGCTACCGAACCGAATTCTATTCAACGACCGGGCAAGCCGTTGCATTGAGCAGTACCGCCGGAATTCTTGTCGTTTGTTTGCGATCCTCTATCTGGATCTCAACGATTTTAAGCTGATCAATGACTCGCTTGGACATAGTGCCGGAGATGAATATCTGGTCGAAGTTGCCAATCGTTTACAACGCGGCGTAAGAAGGTGCGATGCAATTCTCGCGAGGCTGGGCGGAGACGAGTTTGGGATTTTGGTTGAGAACATCAAGTCTGTGAATGATGCGCTGATCGTTGCAAAGAGAATCGAGAAATCGCTGGCTCCTCCGATACGAGTTGCCCACCAAGAGGTTCTGCCGCAATGCAGCATTGGCATTGCAATGATTGATTCAGTCAAAACAACGACCGACGAATTGATTCGCAAGGCCGATACGGCAATGTATGAAGCAAAACAGAGCAGCACGACACAAATTTGTGTTTTTGACAAGCAAATGCAACTTGCTAGCGCGGCCAAGCTAAAGATCAGCTCGGAGCTTCATCACGCGATCGACCGGAACGAGTTCCAACTGTACTTTCAACCGATCATCGATGTTCAAAACATGGTGACCGCCGGTTTTGAAGCGCTTGCGCGCTGGGATCATCCAGCTCACGGCAGGATCCCGCCATCGGAGTTCATCCCACTTGCCGAATCCAATGGTGTGATCATTGAAATGGGCAAATGGATTCTTCAAGAAGCTTGCCAGCATGTCGCGACATGGAATTCGGTCTGCGACTTCAAACCGATGGTAAGTGTCAACGTATCGATTCGCCAATTGAGCGGACGCCAATTCATTTCCGACGTCCAAGAATGCATCGATAAAGCTGGTATCTCACCGGCTCAGCTAAAGCTGGAGGTTACAGAATCTCTACTGATGCGAAATCCAGACGAAACGATCGCGATCTTGAACGAACTGAGAGACATTGGAGTTACTACGAGCATTGACGATTTTGGTACAGGATACTCTTCTCTGGCCTATCTTCATCAAATGCCTTTGGACGTCTTGAAGATCGATCGATCGTTTGTTCAGCACTTGCAAAATTCCAGCAAGCATCAAGCAATTGTTCGATCCATCATGATGCTTGCTAGCTCACTTGATTTGAGAGTGATTGCGGAAGGCATCGAGACCGCGGAGCAAGCTGCGTACTTGAGTGGTCTGGGATGCGATTACTTTCAAGGATTCCATTTCTCGCGTCCAGTCAATGCCGCCGAAACGTTACGATTGCTCGAATGTCAGTGGTAGCCTGCCGGTGCAGCCGTCAATGCGGACGCAATTCAGAAACAAACTGCTATGGCGACCAGCGCGGCGCAAGATTGGGTTCAGGCTGCCTTTGCCTGTTTTGCCAATCGTTTTTCTAGTCTCGCCGCGATCTTTGGCGACGGGTCTCGCCAACGTCGGTGCAGCCACCAATACTGTTCAACTGACATCGCAACAGCGTCTTCTAGTTGTCCGTTGTACCACTCCGTCAAAGCGCCGATAGATTCCGTTTCGGGATTTCCATCAGCCGGATCCACAATCGCTTGGCAAGCCGTTTCGAACTGCATCGGTTGTGCATTCAATCGGCGCGTGTACCCAGCCAACATCGGCGCGCCTGATGTCAGCGAAAACAATGCGAGTGCTTTGTGGCACGATGTTGGAACGCCCATCACATGGGTCCAGTAACCTTTTGGGCCCGCAAATTGATCGGCCAAGATCGATAGCACACCACCGCTGGCCAAATATCCTTCCACGTACTCCGCACAACCATCTTTATCGAGCATCTTTTGCCGATGCGTTTCGCGAAACTTTAGAACCCAATCATTCAAGTACGGATTGTCCAGGGTTCGCGCAATCGTCGTGGTTCCGATCCCCATCAAACCAAGCGTGTATCCGCTGATCTCGAAATTCCCAAAGTGCCCGGTGACGCAAATCAACGGACGCCGGCTCAGCAACCGCTCCAACATTTCTCGTTGATTGACAAACGACACATGGTCCGCCCAGTTGGTCAAATGCAATCGGCGTCGGACCCATGCAATTTCGCAGACCATTAGCAACAAGCTATGCCACATTCGGTAATTGAGTTCTTGCAACTCGGGTTCGCCAGCATCGGGAAAGACGCGGCGGAGATTTTCAAACGTAGCTTTGCCGCGTGCCTTTAGCGGACCAGCCAACAGCCATGCGAGCGATTTGCAGATCGCGTTGCCCATGTCAGTGGGCAGCGTTTGAATGAGTGCGATCGTGAATCGCACAATTAAATACGCCACGTAGTCGCCAGCACGCTGGGTCAACTTTCGCGTTTGAAGTTTCTTTGAAGGGGTGGCTTTCTGATTCAAACTACAGCTGGGGGCGAATCGGAATTGCATATTCGGCACAAAAGCACTGTCTTAAGCGTTGATTGTGATGAAAAACGGCTTTCGCTCGCCAGATGAATTTGGCCCGGTTGTTTGATTCAGGCTTTAAGGTGAATATAAGGGGAAATTCGCGATTCGAATGCGCGAAATTGTCCGAAACGCTACCCCAAAAGAACCGTTATGAGTCAAGCGTGTGCAGTGGTACTTGCCGCCGGCAAGGGCACTCGTATGAAAAGCGACCTCCCCAAAGTCCTTTGCGAAGTTGTTGATCGTCCCATGATCCACTTTGTACTCGACGCTCTTGAGAAAGCGGGGATCATGCGCCAGATCGTTGTTGTGGGCCACGAAGCCGACATGGTTAAGAAAGAGTTGTCATCCCGCAGCGGCGAGATTGAGTTCGTTTTGCAATCGGAACAACTTGGGACCGGGCATGCAGTGCAGATGTGCCGCGAGGCGCTCGCCAATCAATCAGGACCTACGATCGTGGTCGCAGGCGATTCGCCACTGATTCAGCATGAAAGTCTTTCCAAACTGCTGGAGCAATTCAACGAAACGCAACCGGCTCTGCTGCTAGGCACTTTGCTGAAAGACGATCCTACGGGTTTGGGGCGTATCGTTCGCGACGAAGCTGGTGAGTTCATGGGGATTGTCGAACACAAAGACGCGACTCCAAAACAACTGGAGATCAACGAAGTCAACATGAGTACCTATCTGTTCCAAACAGAAGGGCTTTTGAAAGTGCTGGGCGAATTGAGCTCAGACAATTCCCAAAGCGAATACTATCTGACTGACTGTGCACGGCTGTTGCGCGAAGCCGGGCTGCCGGTCGCTGCGTCTCCGGTGCTAAAGCCCTGTGAGTCTCTGTCGATCAACAATACTGACGAACTAAAGTCAGTGGACGAAACCATGCGAGCGATGGGATATGCGTGAGCTTAAAATTTTTAGCGGTCGCGCAAACCAAGAACTAACCGGCAAGATTTGTCGACATCTGCATTTGGAACCAGCCGAAATTTCGCTCGGCAAGTTTCCTGATGGAGAGAATTTCTGCAAGCTCGAAGAAGACGTGCGCGGTCGTGATGTTTTCCTTGTGCAACCGACTTGCCCACCGGTCAACGACAATTTGATGGAATTGTTGATCATGATCGATTGCTGCAAACGTGCGAGCGCAGAAAGGATCACTGCTGTCATTCCGTACTTTGGCTATGCGCGGCAAGATCGAAAAGACGAGGGACGCGTGCCGATCACGGCGAAACTGGCTGCGAATTTGATCACGCGAGCTGGAGCCGATCGTGTTCTAACGATGGACCTTCACGCAGCACAGATCCAAGGTTTCTTTGATGTGCCGGTCGATCACTTGTACGCGGCGCCGGTTTTGAATGAACACTTCATTCGGCAAAGCATGACCGACGATCGTATTGTTGTTGTCAGTCCCGACGAAGGCAGTATCAAACGTGCAGTCGGTCATAAGAAACGGCTGAACGGTGAATTGGCGATCGTTGATAAGCGGCGAACCAGCGCAACCCAAGTCAGCCAGAACACGATTATCGGTGGACCTGTCGAAGGAAAAATTGCTATTCTGTTTGACGACATGATCAGCACCGCGGGATCCATTTGCGGCGCGGCTGAACTGGTTCGCAAAGCAGGTGCGTCTGAGATTCACATTGCTTGTACACACGGCGTGCTGTGTGGTGGTGCCATTCAGAAACTGCAGGAAGCACCGATTGACACAATCGTGGTCACAGACACGATTCCAATCACGTCCGAAAAGACGCTGCCAAACCTAGTGCAATTGTCTGTCGATAGCTTGCTGGCCGAAGCAATCAGACGAATTCACCACGACCAATCTATTAGCGAACTGTTTCGCGAAAGATAACTTGAGAAATCGCAACTTGGATGCATTGCACCATTCGAGTTCGCATGTGCGTTCGTGCTAAAATGCAGCGGTCTTCATAGACTGCAGCCATCTTTCATAAAAAGCAGCTGTTTCAACAAGCGAGTGCAAAATGTGCCAACGTTCAGATAGTGGTTTGTCAATCAAACGTGGAACTTCGATCCAACACAGTGATATCTGTTCCGACCGTTTGACAATCCTGCTATTTTTGTGCTGCATCGCAGGTGCATGCACATTCTGCACAGCACAACCACCAGTGCCGATTCCCGAACCGATTGCTGCAGGCGGACAAGACTTGTTCATGTCCGTCGAATCGCACTACGACCGGTTGATTCATTACTCGCTGGATGTGGCCGGGTCGACACGCTCTGGTGCCTGGGCATCATCGATCGATGCTCGCACCAACGAGCCTGCGGATGCAGAATTTTATCCTGATGAAGTCAACAACGCCGCTGTTGTTTTCGGAGCCAATTGTTACTGGGACCAACCAGCCATCCTAGCTTCCTATGAGATTGGAAAGCGATCTGGTTGCAAGTGCTATCCAGACGCATCTGACGCCTATATCCGAAGCTACATGTTTCTGACTGGCACCAAAACGGGTGGCTGGTACTTTGACAACGATCACTACTATGACTTTCGTGACGACGTCGTAAAAACGCGAAAGGCACCAGCGCGACTGACCATGTCGCATGTCCCAGCTTGGGAAACGTTTTGGCGACAAGACAAAACAGCGACGCGGCGTCAAATACTGAAGTTAGCCCAAGACATCGGCGTTGAATCATCTCCAGTTTCCATCAGCGTCGCGGTTGACTCAATTTCTTGGCTGCGGCAGCAAGCAAACGACGACAGCAAGATTAGTACCGAAGCGCAAAACCAAATGGACCGCCTCTCGGCTCTCATCCAATCTCGTAGCGAAACACTTACTCTCAAGAACGGCGCCATCCTGTATGCCAGTCTCGTGCGCGCCAACATCGTCTTTGCCAATAGGTTTCAGTCAACCGTAGAACACGCCCGCGCCCTAATCGACTGGAACATTCCCAATATCGATGCGCAGCTCACTTCGAAAGACGAGCACGATGTTCAAGCGTGGTGCCAAGTCGCCGAGGCCTTGATGACGATTCACCAATCCGAACCTCAAAAAGCACATAGCGAACAAGTGCTGGCGATTTGCAATGCAATTTGCGATGTGATTTCAGCCCAGGCGGCCAAAGGCTTCGCCCAAGCAGAGTCGTTTGGGCGCGCGATCCATCTACTGGAAAGAGCTTCAACGGCATTTGATATACCTGAGTACCGCGATTCTGCAAAAGAACTAGGCAGCCTAGCTACAAAAAAATTGTTCGACAAAGACAACGGGATGTTCCGCAGTCGGATCGGCAGCATGCGATGTGATGCGTCAGACGGCCCCGGATGGCTGTTCTTGGCGCTCTTGTACCTTGATGACAACGACCCTACCGCGAACAGCGCACTGCATTTCTAAAATCTTCTTCTGAGCATCAATCGCTTGATTCGTTATTCATCCGAACCAAGCCCAACCAATTCGAACCCTTGCGAAGCGGTTTTAAGCAACCAGTTGTATACCGAATAGAAAACCGGCACCAGAAACAGCACTAGGAATGTTGCCAGCATCAACCCGAAGGCTAGGCTGGTTGCCATAGGGATCAACAATTGTGCTTGGAATGATTTTTCAAGCATCAATGGAATTAGCCCGGCGATGGTTGTCATGCTCGTCAACATGATTGGCCGAAAGCGTCGTTGGCCCGCGCTCAACAATGCATTCTCCATCGACTCGCCTTCGCGAATCCGCGAGTTGATGAAATCGATCAGCACGATCGAGTCATTGATGACAACGCCCGAAAGCGCCACCAAACCGAACATACTGAACAACGTTAGTGGCAGTCCTAGCAACGCGTGTCCCCAGACAGCTCCGATCATTCCGAAGGGGACGATCAGCAGAATTAGCAGCGGCTGGATATAGCTTCTGAATTGCAATACCAGCAGCACATACATGGCGCAGATCGCTGCAAAGAAACCAACCAACAAGCTACTGAAAGACTCGCGACTTTGTTCTCGCTGACCTTCCCAACGCAAACTGATGTCGGGGTATTTCTCCATCAGGCCGGGAACAAACTCTTTTTGCAATGTGTTGATGATTATTTCTGCGTTGGCAGTCGTTTCATCAATATCGGCACTGACCGTGATTGAACGCATTTGGTCGACCCGGTTGATTTCGGAAAAACCGCGACTCAATTCGACCTTTGCCAGTTCACCGATCGGTTTCTCCATGCCTTGATTGTCTTGGACACGAATCTCTCGAAAGTTGACTAAATTCTGGCGTTCTTCTTCTGGATATCGGACCATCAATTTCACTTCATGGCGTCCACGCTGCAGTCGCATTGCTTCGGCGCCGTAGTACGTGTTCCGCACCGTATTGCCTAGTTGCATTTCTGTGATGCCTGTGGCAAGCGCCTGTTTGCGAACTTGAAATTGAAACTCCCATTTGCCTGGAATGTTGTCATCGGAAATGTCATACACCCCGGCAAACTCAGCGAGACGTTTTTTCATTTCCTCGGTCGCCCCCATCAATTGACCTTCATTTTCACCCGAGGCTAGTAGTTTGAATTCAATCGCCTTGCCGCCAGGCCCAACACCGATCGTGCCATAATTAACGCGGTCGGCGCCAGGGATTTCGCCGACCTCTTTGCGCCACATCGCCAGGATTTCATCGCTCTTGATATTGCGAATTGAAGTATCGCAAAGCTCTGCGAAAATTTGTCCCACGTGGCTGCCCGAAGCCCCACCGCCAGCAGCGTTCTGCGTATTGGTGATCGTTCCCATGTCTCGATACGTCAACCGGACCGGCCCATTCAGATCATTTTCACTTGCTTTGTAAATATCCTCGATGTCTCTGCTTTCTTTTTTGGCCCGTGCATTCGCAATCCGATCGCTAATCCGTCGCAAGCCTTCTTCCATCCTGCGTGTCGCAGCATCGGCTTCAGCAACTGGAGTACCGTCGGGAAAAGTGACCGATGCCTGCAAGAAATTGTTGTCGGTTTTCGGAAACAAGACGCTTGGCACCACGCCGCCGCGTATCATCCCAAACGTGCCTAGTAACAGCATCGCTGCGATCGCAATGGGGGTCATTGGATAACGCAAACAAAACCGCAGCGCTGGTACATAAAGACGGTCACAAACCCACTCCATTCCTGCTCCCATTCGTGTGCTTAGCCATCCAAGCAACAACCCAACAGGGCGAATCGGGTAAACCAAAACTGAAATGAACCGAAAGAACCCTGTGTGTTTGTGAGCCAAGTGGCTTGGCAAAACAAAGATGCTTTCCCACAGCGAAATCACCAACATCGCGATGACGGCGAATGGAATCACCGCCATGAATTTTCCCATCACGCCTGATACAAACAGCATCGGCATGAATGCGATCACAGTGGTAGTTACCGATGCAGAAACACTTGGCACAACTTCGATTGTGCCATCGATTGCCGCTTTCTTAAAATCCTTGCCCATTCTCCGGTGCGCATAAATGTTCTCGCCAATCACAATCGCATCATCAACGACAATCCCTAGCGCCACCAAAAACGAAAACAGGCTCAACATGTTCAACGTCTGGCCGCCGAGCGATAGCGCAACACCAGCGCCAAAAATCGAGATCGGGATCCCCAGGGCTACCCAGAAAGCTAAACGCATTTCCAGAAACAGTGTCAGTACTAGGAACACCAAAATCAAACCTTGGAATCCGTTCCTGAGCAGCAACGAAAGACGACCGCGGACTTCGGTGCTCGAATCACCCCAGATTGCGAAACGATAACCAGCAGGCAACTCCTTTTGCGCGACATAGGCTCGCACTGAGTCAACCATTTTCAACAAGTCTTCTTTCTTGGTACGGTCAACATTGACCACCATCGCGGGCTGGCCGTTGATCTCGCCGGATGCCGTTTCGTCCGCGAATTCGTCGCTAACGGTACCCAAGTCGCCAATGGTCAGAACGACCCCGTTGGGCTTGGTAATCACTGGCAATTCTTCGATCGACTCGCCAATCCGGCGTTTGTTTTTCGCTCTCAACAAAACCACTTGGCCTTCCGACTGAAGCTGCCCGCCAGGCAACTCCACGTTACGCTCGCGCAAAATCTGGGCAACCCGTTCAAGTGTCAGACCGTAACTGCGCAGTGTCGATTCAGGCAATTCCACATCAATCTGATAAGGCCGAGTGCCCATGATTGAAGCGGACGAGACCTCCGAGAGCGTCAGCAACTCATCGCGAACTTCTTCGGTAACCTCTCTCAGTCGCAGCTCGCCTTGTTCGGTTCGATCACCTGTGCCCACAACCCCAACGCGAATGGCTGCTTCGCGAAACGTAATCTGTTGAATCTGAGGGTCTTCTGCCAAGGCCGGGAAACTAGGAATTCGGCCGACTTCGCGGTCAATCTCCGACATGATCTTTTGGACATCGCGAACATCACTACGAAGTTCTGCAAGGATAAACCCCGAGCCTTCGCGAGCGATCGATGTCACTTTTTTTATACCGTCCAAGGACCGGACGCGTTCTTCGATCTTTTGGCAAATCGCTTCTTCGCAATCCTTTGGCGTTGCACCTGGATAAGGCACCGTGACCAACACAATTTCCAATTCGAACGCCGGGAATACTTCTCGCCGCATTTGGTACAAAGAAAAACCGCCGATCAACATCAGCGCGATCATCAACACATTCATTCCAGGTGCGTTGGTGATCGCCCAACCAATTTGTCGCTTCATTTTACCGCCTCCTTGTTTTCCGCTGCTGATGCAGCGACGCTGTTTTGCTCAACAGTCGGCGGGCTCATTCCAACAGCCATCGTTTTGGCTCTGGCCGGCGCACCTTTTTGATTGACCGATGCAAGAGGCGATGTGACAACAAACGATCCCTCAACGATGGATCGGTCTCGAATCTCACAAACCCAAATTTTCCGAACGACTTTGTCAGGATCAAAGGTTGAAGTTTCGTCAACTGAGTTGGCGACCTGAAGCGCATCGACCGGTACAACCGAATCGCGAATCATCACCATCCCCGCTTGCCACTGCGTTGGTTCGAATCCGTCTTCAAGCTCACTGGATGCATCCTTTTGTTTGTCTTTCGCATCGTCGGCACCATCTTTGTTGGCCATCGTTGGCTCGGGTTCTTTCGAGGCTGCAAAGCGAGTAGGTTTGATTTCGTTGTTGGATTCCACTGAAGCGTCCGTCTTCATCTCCGATTCCTTTTCGCCCGTTTCCGGCGGATCCAAAACCGAATCGTCTGGCACAAACTGCCAGATACGATTGCCAGGTTTCATCGCAAGCGCAGGAATCACAACGAGCGGCGTCTTCGGTTTGATATTCAGTTTGATGCGGACATACATTCCACGGACCAGCGCAGTAGGCCCTTGCGTATGATGCGGCTCACCATTCTGGTCAACATATTCTTGCGGGTTGTCAACCACGATTCGCACAGGCACCGTCCGCGTGTTAGCGTCCAGCCCAATCCCGTTGTACCCGGCCAGCTTTCCGGACCATCGATACACGGTCCCTTGTCGCCCCGTCAAATCAAACTCAACCGTCGCGGGTACCTCAGGAAGTTGATAGCCAACATTCTTATTCACCGGTTCGCTTGGATCCTGTTCCTTGACTTGGTCCAGAACCCAATACAGTTGATCCATACGCAAATTCGCAAGCACTTCGACCTTCGTCGTATCCTCGATCACCATCAACGGGCTGCCGCGATTGACGAACGTGTTTTCCTCGGCCTGTTCGCTGACGATAACGCCACTCATTGGCGCCCGGATTTCCGTCCGTTTCGCATCCACCTCCGCGACTTCAAGTTGCGTTGCCGCCAATTGTTCGGCAGCTTCTAAACGCGTTCTACGGCTGGTAAGCAACTGGATTTGATTGTCAAGATTAACCTTTGTTTGTTCAGCTTGCAGCAGCCCGCGTTTGGCTTGGTCAATATCTCTGGGGCTGGAAAATCCTCTCGGCAAGGCCAGTTGGCGATCAACTTCGGCTTGTTGGATCGTCATGTCTTTCTTGGCAACATCGATCAGCTTGCGCGTGTTGGCCAGCTCTTGATCCAATTCAACAATCGATTGATAAGCTTGCTCTTTCTGTTTGGTAATGCGGCTGACTTCCAAGTCATAATTGGTGCGATCGATTTTCATGAGCAAGTCACCTTTCTTGACCACCGCTCCTGCTTCGCACTCCGTCGATTTGAACGTAATCCGGCCAGCTACTTCCGCTGCAATTTGCGCCTCGCGGAAGGGCACGACAACGCCATCGACATTCAGAATCAACGGTTGTTCGTCCAAATTCAATCGCTTAACTTCGACGACACGGACGGCAGGCAAAGCCTTCAAGCGGCCATCGCGGCTGGTGTCCGCTTCGGGGCGCGACTCAGGTTCGACTTTGCCCATTAGCACGATCGCGTACGCGCCCAGCGCTAGCAGACCGACCGGCACGACAATGTTGAAGGCCAGCCACATCGAGACCTTCAGAAATGAACGTGGTGGTGCATCGGTGCTGGCGCTGTCGGCCACAGCTTGATCCGCTTCTTCTGGTGTCGGCGTGTCGGGTGATTTAGTAAGGTCCAAGGTAAAGACGCTTCTGTAAAAGGGTTGTCGTTATTTGTATTGAGGCGGAAACGGTTTGATTCAATGCTCGTGCGTCGTTTCCGGGTTGGTTTGTTCAGCGATCAGTTTTGCCAACGATTGTTTTTCTTGTTGCACTCGGGCGTCTTCAGCAGCTGTGATCATCACCGCTGTGATGTGTTGGCTGAGCGAATCCAAGTCGAAATTTTCTGCCAAGCGTTGCTGGGGAATCAAAATCTCCACAACCTCTTGTCCAACGCGATAGTACAGACACTGGCCTACAGCACTGAGCGTCAGTTGTTCCACCACGTGCGTAGGAGTTTCCACACCCAGCAAACGAGTGAATGCATCATTGAGCCGATTGAACAGCGGCCGAAAAAACTCGTTGACCAATTCCGCGAAAGCTGGCGTAGGCGTGTTCATCTCCCGCATCAACAGCTGCGTTTCCCAATTGCCCTGTTCGCTATACAGCATTCTGGACAGCATCGTGCGAATCAGCCGCCACAAGGCAATCTTTGGCTCGTCCATCTCCGAATTCGCCGGAGCGGGAAACCGTCTTTCGCGCTCCGTGCGAACATGGTTGATGACTTCGCGATAAAGCCCCATCTTGTCGCCAAAGTAGTAAGAAACTGCGGCAACATTCACGCCAGCCGACGAACAGATCTCTCGAAGCGTAGATTTCGAGTATCCGTTTTCGGCAAAAACAGGTCCTGCCGCGGCAATCAATCGTTGGCGCGGGTCGTCAGGTAGCGGCGCGGGAGCTTCCAAGTTTTTCACCAAATCTGCGAAGGGTTAAACAGCTGTTTTAAACGGTTGTTTAATTCGGCGAAATGTCAACGAGATTTCTGTCGATTTTCTTGCAAATAGCTGGTTTTCGTTGCCAGAGAGGTTGCTAGCGTATCGAGCTTGCTCGCAGATTTTTGGCTGTGCTAATTTGACGCGGCGCATAGAAAAAGCACGGTGTGAACACCGTGCTTTGGAGAGCGGCTGATGGGATTCGAACCCACGACAATCACGTTGGCAACGTGATGCTCTGCCAACTGAGCTACAGCCGCATGCATTGATCTTTATGGACATGAGTGTTGCAGAAAGTTCACTTCATTTCCACTCCAGGTACATCGACCCAAAGCAAAAAAAACTTTATCGCAGTTACTGTCCAGGCGAGGATTATATGGCCGGTTCAAGGCGGGGCAAGCCCGTATTTCTACATGAAGTTCCGGTATCTCACAGGAATTGGCCAATCACGTCGTTTCACGGCTTGCCGGTTTTTGTGGTCCACCGCTAAACTTTCGCGATGATTTCTGGTCAATTCGACCATGTCTCGCCACCTGGAAGGTGGTTTTCCAATTACTTGAATCGATCAAAGGTCCATCAAAGGATGTCTACTTCTGCCGAACCCGAAGCGGGTGCCGACACCCAAGAAAAGCCACCTATCAATCTACAGGTCAAAGTAGAAACCACGCATCCATGCGAACGACAGGTGGTTGTGACGATCCCGCGCACCGAAGTCGATCGATACATGGGCGATGCGTTCGATCAGCTCGCACCAGAGGCGCAAGTCCCTGGGTTCCGTGCTGGGCGTGCGCCACGAAAGCTGGTTGAAAAGCAATTTCGCGATCGCGTTTCAGAACAGGTCAAAGGCTCTTTGCTGATGGACAGCTTAGGCCAAGTAACTGACTCGCAAGATTTTTCACCCATCAGCGAACCAGACTTCGATTACGAGTCCATCGAAATTCCTGAAAAGGGCGATTTCGTTTTTCAATTTACCGTTGAGGTTCGTCCAGAATTCGATACGCCGAAATGGCGTGGTTTGAAATTCGTAAAACCAGTTGAAAACATCACTGACGAAAATGTCAGCGAAAGCTTGAACCGCGTGATGGCGCGTTACGGTTCCTGGGAAGCCACCGACGAAGCTGCTGCGATCGAAGATCGCGTTTCAGTGAACCTGACCTTCACAAATGACGGAAAGACACTTTCGGAACTTGAAGAAGAAGGTATCACGCTGCGTAAATCGCTTAGCTTTAGCGATGGTGTGATCGAAGATTTTGGCAAGCTTCTCACTGGTGCCAAAGAAGGCGATACCGTCAAAGCGAAGGTTGTGATGGGTGAATCCATCAGCGACGAAGAGTTGGCGGGCAAGACCGTGGATGCTTCTGTCGAAGTGGTTGAAATCCAAAAACTGGAAACACCTGAAATCAGTGATTCAATCCTGGAAGAACTTGGTGACTTTGAGTCCGAAGAAGAACTAAAGGAATTCATTCGCGATTCGCTAACACGCCAAGCCGATTATCGAACACAACAAGCCGTACGTAGTGCGGTTGTTGAACTGCTAACTGATTCAGCAAAATTTGAATTGCCCAAGGATTTGGTTCGGCGTCAGACGAGCCGGGAGCTTGAGCGTCGAATCTTGGAACTCAGACGCAGCGGTTTTGATAACGACATGATCCGCAGTTATGTGAATTCCAACTCACGAAACCAGCAAGCTGTCACCGAAAATGCTCTTCGTGAACACTTCATTCTTGAGCAAATCGCTGAGGAAGAAAAAGTTGACGTTGATTCTGGTGACTACGATGAAGAAATTCGCCTGATCGCTCAGCAAAGCGAGATGACAGAGCGAAGCGTTCGAGCGAGACTTGAAAAGAATGGTCAAATGGACGCTCTTCGCAATCAAATCGTCGAACGCAAAGTCATCGACATGGTTGTCAGCGAAGCGAAAGTTTCGGAAAAGAAGGTCAAGGAAGAAGACGAGGCCGCAACCGATTTCGCGATCTATCACAGCGTACTGGCCGCTAAGAATCTCGATGCGATTCCTGAAGCCAAGTACGACGACAATCGCCCTGCTGGAACCGAAGACGATTCAGCTGGCAAGGACACCAAAGACAAGGACTGATTGTCTTGGACGGGATTGACTTCCTGTCCTGCCATTTCAATGCAACGTAGGGCCGGTTCCTGTTTGGAGCCGGCCCTATTTGTTTAAAGGCTGTTTCCCGCTCAGGAATCGACAGCGTGTTCTTGCAGTTCTTCGATGCTTGCGAACTCTAATGCCGAGATATGGGTTGCTTCCAGTACAACTCCTGGAGCCATTCCTGCGTCGTAGGCTTCTTTCCATCGTGCCGCACACAAACACCAGCGGTCTCCTGGCAACAACCCAGGAAACATCGGGTTGGGCGTCGAGAGGTCGTTGCCACGTTCGCGGCTGAACTCCAAAAACCGCGCAGTGACTTGGGAGCAAACAACATGCAGTCCAGCGTCTTCGCGACCAGTATTGCAGCACCCGTCCCGAAAGAATCCGGTCATCGGATTCGTGCTACAGGTTTCCAAGTCCGTCCCAAGTACATTTTTCGCGGGCATAATTCTCTCAAGCTAATTGTTAGGCGACTGGCAGATCGTATCGAACCAGTTGCGCAGTGACAGGCAACAAGTCTTTTATACCCCACAAGCGGTCCAGTGTGGCCTTCGGACGCGGTTTGGCACCGTTGTCTTTACCAGTGTTTAACCGGCTATCGCCCTGCGGCTCAGATTAGTTGTTTAACCGGCAGCCGAAGGCGCACGTGATCATCCAAGTTGGCACCCGCGTGCGCCTACGGCTACCGGTTAAACGAAAGAAT
>CAYNNP010000055.1:0-19584 GCA_964398215.1 uncultured Pirellulaceae bacterium
AATACAAGCACAAAAGTGAATGCCGCGAATGACAGTCTTCACGATGTCGCCTGGCAATCTGGAGATTCCCAGCGTTTGCTCAATCCCCGCCTTCACCGGTGGGCCGGGTAGAGTAAACTTCGGTTCGTGAATGACGACGTCATTTTTTAACAGTCCCGGATTTTTCCTTGGACTTCATCATCCACAAATCTCTATTTGCATAGGTCCATATTTCGTGTCCCGAATCTTCTACGCACTCCTGCTTACCACGTCGCTTTCACCATTGCTTGTTGCCGAAGATTGGCGAGTCTGGCGCGGCCCAACTTTGGACAATCACACACCCGTGTCGGCGGCCGATACGATTCCAGTGACATGGTCCAAGTCGAAGAATGTTCTTTGGCGCAGTCCAGTTGCCGGAAAGTGTCATGCGACCCCAATTGTTGTTGATAAGACTATCTTCGTCCTGACCTACGAATCCGACGCCAAGACGATCTCGCTGTTGCGGTACAACCTTGACGACGGCAAACAACTTGGACGTGTGGTGCTTCACGAAGACGTCAAGCTTCCGAGCTACATCCACAAGAAGAATACTTCTGCACCGGGAACTCCATCAAGTGACGGCAAGACGGTTTTTGTATCTGCTCAAGTCAATGATTCAATTCAAGCTAGCGCTGTCTCGTTGGATGGTCAGATTCTATGGCAGAAAACTGTCGCTCCCTACAAAAGAAGCAGCAAGTTTTGGTTCGGCTACGGTGCATCGCCTTTACTGCTGGAGGACTCACTGGTAGTTGCTGTCGACATGGACAATGACGAAAGCGGCCTGTTTGCGTTGGCGAAAGAAACCGGTAAACAAGTTTGGAAAACGCCACGCCCAAAGAAAGCCAGTTACTCGTCACCGATTCTGGCAACCGTCGATGGGCGGCCGCAAATCTTGATCAGCGGCGGTTCCGAAGTGACATCATACGATCCTAGTAGCGGTGAACAAATTTGGAGTGTGGCGGCTACCAGCGACGTCACCTGCGCAACGATCGTTTGGAAAGATTCCATGGTGTTCGCCAGTGGCGGCTATCCGGATGCAGGTACTTTCGGAATTAAAGTATCAGGCAACAGCGCGAAGGTTGTCTGGGACAACAAAGCCAAGTGTTACGAGCAGTCGATGTTGATTGTTGGCGATTACTTGTACGGAATCGCTAACAGCGGTGTTGGTTATTGCTGGAGAGCATCGGATGGAAAACAGATGTGGCGACAGCGTATGAAGGGCCCACACAGTGCTTCACCACTATTGGTTGGTGACCGTATCTATGCGTCGAACGAGCGCGGCCAAACGATGGTCTTTCGCGCTTCGCCCGATGGTTTCGAGCAGTTGGCGAACAATCAATTGGGTGACAGTTCATTTGCTTCACCGATCTACGCCGATGGTAAATTGATACTCCGTCACGCGTCCACTGAGTCCGGTGAACGAAAAGAATTCCTTTACGCAATCGGCAAGCCTAGTAGCACTCCGTGAACCGCTGCTGACGGGGCTGATGGGTAAGGATTGGTCACCAGGGTGCTTCCCTGAGTCGCAATTCGTTGTTCATGTCAAAGACTTGTTTGGTATTCACACGCATGACGAATCCCTACGCACCACCACGGAGCGAATTGCAGCCCAACTCCGATCATTCTTCGATACGCAAACGAGTGTCTCGTCCAGCGACAGCACTTATCATCATGTCATCGATACATGCTGTGTTTGTGACGATCCACCTTGTGTCAACGGGCATGTCTTATTTCCAGCAGATCGGCTCGGGCGTATCGTTGTTACTTACATCATTCGCAGCCGCGCAACTCTTGGGTTTGATCGTGATCTCAATTGGCGCTGCGAAGCTGGGTTTTCTCGAGTCCTATCGGATGGCGAGGATTGGATCGATTCTAGCCTGCATTCCATTTCTGACACCGTTCATCTGGCTGGGGATACCGTTTGGAGTTTGGTCGTTGAAACTACTGAATGATCCAACCGTTCGAAAGGCATTTCCAGACGGACTTGCATAGCGTTTTTTGCCATCAAGTTGCGAGTGTTGGGGCACATCTGAGTGGGTGATGTTAGGCCGGGTCGAGGATGCATTGCATGCTGGAATAGCGTAAACGTCTCCACTGTGTCGCCAAGATTTCGCCGCCAATGACGATGTTACTTGCGTCTAAAGTTTCGGCAACTGCAGCGTTTGCTCGGTCCGGCTACGAAAAATCGCAACGTCAAAACGCGTAAGCCCGAGCGAAATCCTTGAGCGCCGGGTTTCCTGTGCGAACCGTTTCGGCGCTGCTGCGTAATACTGCTGTTGAGTCGTTCGGATCACGAAACATCGCAGGGCCGCGCTGATGCGTCGATTGAGTTTGCTGCAACGAATTACGATTTGCGCTTCGCTGGTTGTGATGCTGCGATTGTTTGTTCAGATTTTGCGAGAGTACCGCTGGTACTTTCCTGGACCGAATTTTGCACAATCGGATTTTCTGATTGGACGTGAATCTCGTTTTGATGCTGTCTATTCGGCTGCTTTTTATGCTCACATTGTCGCGTCGCCCATCGCGCTTTTACTGGGAGCATTTTTGGTTTTCGCCGGATCGCGTGCCAAGTATCGAAATGCACATCGCTTGATGGGCCGTTTCCAAATAGCACTCGTGTTGCTTGCCGTTGTCCCCAGCGGCTTGGTCATGGCTGGTTCAGCCTATACCGGACCAATCGCGGGGCTCGGATTTGCGTTTCAAGCGATTGCCGTTGGTGGCTGTGCAGTTGCGTCAGTTTTCTATGCGATCAAAGGAAAGATCTCGGTGCATCAAGCTTGGGCAACTAGGTGCTTCGTTCTACTGTGCTCGCCACTGCTGTTGCGTTTGATATCGGGTGTCGCTGTTACGTTGGACCTGGAAAACCATGACTGGGTTTACCAAGCCAATGCATGGTTCAGCTGGGTGGTCCCACTTGCGTGCCTTGAGTTCTGTCATCTTCGAAAGCGACGTTCCGACCAAGTGTTGAATGTCCATCCCTATTTACCGGAGTCTGCTAGATGAAACGCTTACCAAACTGTCGTATCGCTCTGACTTTGGTCGAAGTATTGGTCACGTTGGCTGTGATTGGAATTGTCGTCGGTGCGTTTTTGATTCCTGGAACTCGTGGGGCCAGAGAAGCAGCTCGCAGAATGTCCTGCTCTGGTCAATTGAAGCAGATCGGGCTTGCACTACACAACTATCATTCTACGCACAAGTTTCTGCCTCCGCTTGCCGGTGGAACCGAGGCGAATCGATACCGGCTGAGTGGATTGGTCGCTTTGACTCCATTCCTCCAGCAGCAGCATCTGTGGGAGCAACTGACCGGTGAATTGGCAATTGGTTCGGTTGTCTATCCGCCAATGGGTCCGCATACCTTCGACCCCAACTACACACCTTGGCAAACTCAGATTGCGACCTATCAATGTCCGAGCACCCCGACCGAAAACGGCCAGTTTGGTACAACCAACTACGCGTTTTCGATAGGTGACACGGCCCGAATGCTGCATGACAAGAGCAAGCCTGGTCGTGGGATGTTTCACTTTGGCATCCGTCGACAGTTCAAAAACGTACAGGACGGGCTTAGTCATACGATTGCGATGTGCGAGATACCGCACGCTAAATCGAAAGAGGTTCGCGGTCAGTTTGCCATCTTGCAATCTGCTGAACTCCTGGACTCTCCTAGCCTTAGCAATAGCGCCATTGATTCCGAATCTACCTTGTACTACGCGAAGGAAGTACGGCTTGGAGAATTCGGTCGTGGTGGTGTTTGGGCGGATGGTGCGGCAGGGCACAGTATGGTGAACACCATCCTGCCCCCCAATGGCCCAAGTTGCTTAATTGGATCGGGTGCGGCTTCCGATGGCATCCTCAGTGCTGGAAGTTTTCATCAAGGCGGTGGTCATGTTTTGATGGGCGACGGTGCGGTGATCTTCATGACAGATAGCGTCGATGCTGGGGATTCTTCTTTGCCGACTTACGATCAAACTGCCAAAGACATTGTTCCGGCTAGTCCCTACGGATTGTGGGGCGCGTTGGGAACCATTGGATCAGCAGAACAAATCGAAGAACAGCTGAACCAGTGACTATCTTTTAAACCATCGACGTTTCGAATAGCACTTTCGGAATGCATCGAACACGACAGGATGGTCGTACTTTTCCAGCATTTCAAAAAAATCATCCATGCTGCCGTGTCGAATCACGTCTCGCTCGGCTGATGTGGTTGGGGTGACCCACAGTAGATTTAGCGGATCATCGTGGACTTGGATTCGATCTTTGATTCGAAAGTCATCTTGGACGCTTGGTACCAAGAATACGAAACCGTCCAACACTGATCGATCGGTAATCGCTTGAGGCGGGTTCCCGTTGTTGATGGTCGTGCCGTACTCGAAAGTCACTTCACGTTGCTTGGGGACTTGCGACAGCGAATGCATGATCTCCATGCACAAATGATCTTCTGAACTGACATACATGATCAGTTCCGCGCGGGCGCTCGAGCGATCTTTGGTGGGCATGCGATAGTCGCTCATGCCGTTGGTGACTAGCGTCAAGAATGGGCGCGTTGGAACCGGCGGGTGAATACTAACCTGTATCGAAGCAGCCGCGTTTGTCTCAACCCGCAGCGGTTCACCAAACATGCGGTCCAGCTCTGCGCGACGGATCTGCATATAATCAACCGGTGCGACGGCGGAGATGGCAGGCCTGACTTCCATGGATGGAGGCTGGAAGGGTTTCATCCGGATGGTCGGCGAGTCGCTGATGGGAACGGTTTTCTGTAATTGCCCCAACGCTGCGCTAGCATCAGTTGTCGTGGCTGGCTGTTCTGCACCCGGTAGCGGTGGCAGGACGGCAGCCTTGCGTTTGTCGGCAGGCTCTGGAGTTTCTATTGGTGAAGTTTGCAGTGCAGCAATCTGATCAACTGTCGGAACGCCCGATGGAAGCCCCGTGAGGCTGCCCTCGCGGCGGCGCACTTCGATCTCGCGCTCTGACAAGAACGACTCTCTGCGTGACAATAACAGTTCGCTGTTGGCCACCTCCGTATCACGCACCTGCAGCTCAGCCGTTCGTTTAGCGATCTCGGTTTCTTTGTGCTCAGCCAGTAATTCTCGTTCTTCGATCTCGCGAATACGATCTAACAAACTCCGTTCGTTTTGCTCCAGCTTCTCAGTCCGCTCTGCTAACTCGGCTTGAATCTGTTCGCATGATTCGCGACTCGCTGCAATTTCGGTTTCCGCCTGCTTCACCTCCGTTTCTCGTAGGTCCAGGTCATTCTGGAGTTCCACGGCGCTACTGTGTTGCAGTTCACATTCTTCCGATTTTTGTTTCAGTTCGTCTTCTTTTTTCGCCAGCTCATCGGCTTGTTCGTCCAGTGACTTCTGCGAGGCATCCAACTGCTCTTGCCGGTCTCCAAGCTCTTTTTCTCGTTCTTCGAGTTCGGTCTCGGCTTCTGACACGCTGGATTCGCGTTTCGTTAAGGCCGATTCTCTTTCTGACAACGAAGCCTCGCGTTCTGCAATGGATGTTTCCAGTTCATTGCATTTTGTTTCACGTTCATTGGATTCCGCTTCGCGCCCAGCCAACACATTTTCGCGGTCGGCAAAGCAAGCCTCTTTTTCTTCAATGCCCGCGATTCGCTGTTGGAATTCTTCCTCGCGAGATGTCAGGTCACCCAATTGCAACGCTAAGTTTTGTTCCTGATCCGTGATCGCCGACAATTTGAGTTGAAAGCTCTTTTCATGTTCGGATTCAAGTGAGGCAGATCTCGCGTCCAGCTCTTGTTCAAGTTGCCCCAAACTCTCTTCGCGTTCTTGAAGCGATTGCTCAAGTTTTGCTAGTTCATCTTGTTGAGATGCAAGTTGTTCCTGAAGTGCTTTTGACTCTTCTGCAGTTTCAAGGTCGCGTTGCTCGAACTCAGCTACACGTTTGGAAAGCGTTTGCTCTCGTTCTTCCAGTTCCAGTTGCTGCTGCGCCAACGACTGTTGTTTTTTTTCAAACTCCTGAACTTCGCTTTCAAATTCGGTCTGCTTTTGCGTCAGTGCCGCCTGCTGCTCGGCCAGTTGCTGCTGAGCCTCATTGTCCTGCTGAACCTGTGTGTCCGCGATCTGATCTTTTTCTGCCTTGATTTGTTCATTGTCAGCACTGATCTGTTCTTGCTGTCGCAGCAATGCTTGCTCGCGACGTTCCAGTTTTTCTTCGCGGCTGTCTAGCGTGAGTGCAGCGCGCGAAAGAGTTTCATCAATTTGATCAAGATCCTCTTTGCGCTGTCGAAGCAGTTGCTCTCGCGCATCGAGATCAGCTTTCAGATCTTCGACCGGTGCTGCGGAATCATCATTCGTTTCGGATTGCATTCCGAATGGTTGAAAACTAACGGATGCGGGGGTCGCCATTGCAGAATTGGGCACAACAGATGGCTCTATATTCGCCTGCGCAGGCACCTCACTTGCAAAGTGCAATCCACGAAGCCGCTTAGCCTTTACCCAACGGGAACCATCACGCGTGATCGCGGTAATAGGCGTGATCTTTTGTTTGTCTGCAAACGCCTGAAGCTGGTCGACCGTAAACGGTCCCTTCTTTCCTGAGCTAGTTTTGATGTACCAATGGTGATGCATCGCGGTGGGATCCGACGTAACCGACATGACCAAACAAAAAGCCTAAACTTTGGAGTAGATGATTTGCCTACGGGTCCAAATCGTAGGGTTTCTTGCTCAATAAGTCGAATGGTTTTAGTTCTGGCCCGCCTGAGCACCAAAAACTTGCCTGATCGGTAAAGTTTCTCTAACAAATCGACTTACATTCGCGTACTGGTGCCTTTGGTCAGAGCCATGAAAGCGGACTCTAGATCCAGTTCTTCTTCGCTGAATCGACGCAAATTGATTCCGTTTTCGATCAAGATTTTGGGGAGATCGCTGTAATCTTCAACATTTGATTTCAATACAACGCGAACGGCCCCATCACCGGGTTCGCAGCCTTGAACCATGTCATTGGACTGAAGCAGGCTCGCAACTTTCTCAAGCTGATCCCGTTGTGTCGTTTCGATCACCAGCACCGTGTGTTGGCGAACCATTTTGATTACTTCTGCCTTAGTAGCATTCTGTTTCAGTTCACCCTTATCGATGATCCCAACTTTGTTACAAACATCGGCAAGCTCTGGCAAAATGTGACTGCTAACGATGACTGTTTTTCCAAGCTCTCCTAGTTTGCGGAGCAAATTCCGCATTTCGATCCGCGCACGTGGGTCCAAGCCCGATAACGGTTCGTCCAGCAATAAAACCTGTGGGTCGTGCAACAGTGTGCGAGCCAAACCGAGACGTTGTGTCTGGCCACGTGAAAGTGTGTTGGCGTAGGCATCACGTTTAAAATCCAAGTCAACGACGTCCAGCATTTCGTTGACGCGTTTCTTGCGAGCTTCGCCCTTGATTCGGTAGGACGCCGCAAAAAACTCCAGATATTCGACAACTGTCATGTCGTCATAGACACCAAAGAAATCTGGCATGTAGCCAACCAATCGGCGAATTTCTTTTGGCGCCGTGTGGACACTGTGGTCACAAACGTACGCTTCCCCCCAACTAGGTTCGAGCAACGTCGCAATGATTCGCATCGTTGTCGTCTTGCCTGCACCGTTAGGGCCGATGAAGCCGAACAAGTCGCCAGGTTCCAAGTTCAAATCAATGGCTTTGATCGCAAATGCATCGCCATACTTTTTCGTTAAGTCAACTGTCTTGATCACGGCGTACTTGGGATTCTAATGGAGTTGTAAAACATGTGACGTGCTATTGTTCATCGCTTGGATTTGTCGACCACGACAGGCATGACCAATCGAACAAACGAGAGCCGAGACTTCACCGATTCGATCGATTCGTTGTTCTGATCACCCGCCGACTGCAGCGCCAACTCGACGTTTGTATCTCGGACTCGACCGAACAGCATGCAGCGGTCTTGAGTCAGTGCATCGCTCAAGTCCAAGAATGACAGGGCGTCGTTCTTCAGGCTTGTGTACCTTTCGGAGCCGGCTGCCCGATTGAACATCAGGATTTCTGCGATCCGTCCGGGATCATCAAACGACGACGCAATCCAATCTTCATTGTCGGTGCGGCTTTTTTCCAGTGCCTTGCGTTTGGTCAATTGCCACTTGAATGGTTTTTGACGCAAGTCAGCTACTTTCTTGATCGAGCTACCGGCTGGGAAGCGCGTGGGCAACAGGTAAACCCAATTTCGATAGATCAGCATTCCATCCAGTAAATCTGCGGAAAGCGGGTTCGTTAACGTTCCATGCAATGTGTCGCTGCCCTTTCGACGTTGCATCCGCACGTCCATCGAAAGCTTGGGAGAAAACCGCGTCCATGTTGCTAGAGACTTGCTGCTGCGCGGTGCCAACGAAAGGCCACGGATTGAACTTGTGGTCGTTTGATCGGTCGTTTCCATGCTGACATCGTAGGTTGGAAACCGTGTGTCCTGACCGGAAATTTGAATACCACCGAAAGTCGAACCAGGAATCCCGTAAGGAGCCAACAGCATTGAATCGACTTTGCTGGAGACTTGGCTAAGTGCGCCTGACGAGGCTACATCGGCGTCCATCTGGGAAGCGGGATGACTGTACAGATAGCCCCATGAAAATCCACGCCCAACTTTGTTAAGCATATCGATGTCGACGATTTCGACATGGTTCATGCTGATGTCAGTAAGAGCTTGCTCGCCTGGGTTCTTTCGCGATTTTGCCAATATGATCAAGAAAGCCGACAGACCAATGACCATGATGGGAAACGAAATCCAGCCCAGTATTGGGCGACCCAAAACACGATTGACCAATAGGTAATCCAGCGGGCCGATCGACATGATTAGCAACATCAAGATGATCGCCACGACTGAAAACGGAAAGCTTCGTTTGTCAGGGAACTGATCCAAGCTAGCTCGCATTTGACCACCAAGATCATTGAACGATGTCGCTCGGTTGCCAGTAACTTCCTCCTTGTCAGTCAGCAAACTGCCCGTCAGGCGTTTCACAAGATCCATGCGTTCTGACCAGTTAGACAGTTCTTCGCCATCTAAATCCGCGGTCACGACGATGATGTGTCCGAATCCAATCCCATACTCGACAGCCATGGGTGTAATCAGTCGCCGGGTTGTGCGCCCGGTGATCAACACTTCGCCGCGATCTCGTGGCAAGACAGCGCCTTTGAATTCTGCTAGTGGATCTTGACTGGAGGTGTAGGTTTCAAATGCTGACGGATTCATCGACCGTACTGTCAAAGGTTCATCACCGGTGGGCAGCAACTCGATCAGCCATGGCGCGGCTTTGGCAAGCTCGGGTGTCTTCGCTCCCATTGCAAGCAGCACTTTGCCTCCACCCAAGATCCAATCTTTCAAGGCCTCACGTTGTTGTGTCGAAATCGCCATCAACTTTTCGTGACCAGCACTATTGATCAGAACGAGATCAACACCATGGTAACCCAGTTCCTTGTCCGGAAATTGTTGCACCGTTGGAACTGAAACGGCAACGGATGCGTCACGCTTTAGAACGTCGTTCTCACCGATCTTTTCGATTCCAAGCGTGTCCCCGATCGCGACCACCCACGGCATCCCCAACGGAATCATTGCCGCCCCGCGCGCGGCGGCTCGTTGGATTGGAAATCTAGTTTCCAAGACTGTTTTGCCATCCGCCGTCAGCACGCGAAGCGGAGCGGCTTCACTGCCCGGTATCACGTACGAGAACTGGCCGGATTGTAGCTCGCCATACTGGTAATTTACAGCAACACCATCGCCATCCAACGTTTGATAATTGACGCGAGACCCTGCAGGCAACAGTTTCTGGATTTTGCCGTCGTGTATGCGGACCGCCGTCCAATGCCCTAAACGATAGTGACCTGCGATACCAAAGGTCACCGACTGGAACGCTGCTGGCTGTTCTGGATTGTCATCAGGCGTCGACGAGTCTTGGCAATTGGCGCCGCTTGGAATCAACAGCGAAACCAACAAACCAACCGCCAGCAGCCATCGACTTGGCAATCGTGTCTTGATCATTTTTTGTGAACAGTTTGGCACCGAATCCATCTTATGGTTTCTCACTATCCGGGCATTCACACACAAGGCGGGCACAACCTGGGCACCCGCTACCATACTTGGCCTGCAATGCAGCATTCAGATCGACTTCGGCGACATTGGCGATGGTGGTTAACCAGGCAACGACGTCAGCGAATTCTTCGGCCAAATTTTGCTTGTCGTCGCTACGCAGTGCAGATGACAGCTCGCCGATCTCCTCCATTAGCCACATAAATGTGCCCTCAATGCCGCGCGCGACATCTTTCTCGAAATACATTCGGTGAATATGACGCTGCAAATCAGCAACGGATAGTTCTTTGGCGGGGCTAGTCATGGATCAAAAACAACTGGCAACGGATGACGAATAGCGTGGATTGTAGCTGAGTGGCATCAAGACGCGATGGTGGGCCAATTGATGCCGAAACTGAGAAATTTCGTGTTCTCACGCAGATCTGCCAATTGCTCTGTGCGCGTTGGGCGGGAATAGGGGTAGGTTTTACGCGTCAAACGAGGGGAATTCGATTCCCGCCGTTGAAAGATTGTCAGCTCTCAGACTAAACAACTACAGTAGACGAGCGCATTTTGTTCGTTTTTTGACTGGCGTGGTCAGGATAGTTTCTGAGCTTTCCAGCTAACACAATTACCCCTCAAAGCGTCCTGCTGAATTGGCACCTGCGGAATCCCAGCTGAAAACGAAAGCGGACTTTCACAAGTATCCGTTGTACGCGCCGCGTTTTTGGCACGGTATGCGGCCGCTGACGTGGTTGAACCTATTGCGTCAAGGACGCTTTCGCATTCATGGGCGACGCCTTCATCACGTTGTTGGCAGTGCGATCGCGACGCCAGTCAATACAGTGCTGGCGGGGATGCAGAATTTGATCTTTGGGCGAAAGACCACGAACGCTCAATTAGAGGGACCGCCAGTATTTATTCTGGGGCATTGGCGAAGTGGCACGACGTTGCTGCATGAACTGATGGTTCGCGACGAACGCTTTAGCAGCCCTTCAACTCTTCAGTGCTTCGCGCCGCACCATTTCCTGGTTTCAGAGTGGGCGTTCCTGAAATTCGGGCGCTGGGCGCTACCCAACAAGCGGCCGATGGACAACATGGCAACGGGATGGGATCGGCCCCAAGAAGACGAATTCGCTTTGATGAATTTGGGTTTCCCATCGCCCTATCGCCGGATCGCATTTCCGAATCAGCCGCCCGTCGATATGGATTACTTGGATTTCAAGAACGTAGATCCTAGCGAGATCGATGCCTGGATATCGGGCCTGAGGCAATTCTTGTTAAACGTAAGCCTTGCGACTGGTCGACCGCTTGTGATCAAGAGCCCAACGCATACAGGGCGACTTGCACATCTAGCAAAAGCGTTTCCGGAGGCAAAGTTCATTCACTTGACACGTGATCCGCGGGCGCTGTTTCCGTCAACCATTCGACTATGGCGAAGTCTGGATGGTGTGCAAGCTATGCAGGTCCCCAAGGTTCACAACTACGAGGACTATGTGATCAAGTGCTTTCAACGAATGTATGCGGCTTTCCACCGTGACGAAACTCAACTTGGTGCAAATCGGCTTGTTCAAATACGCTACGAAGACTTGGTGGCAAAGCCGGTTAGTGTCATGCAGCGTATTTACGAAACGCTACACTTATCCGACTTTGAGACCGTACGTCCCGACCTGGAAAACTGGGCTGAAACCGAACACAAGGCATATCGATCTAACCAGCATCAATTGACTCAAGACCAAGAAGCTTTGATTCAAGATGCTTGGCGTGACTACTTTGAACGTTACGGCTACGAACGTAAAACAGATCAAGCAAGTTCAAATCAGCCGCTTGCCTAAGATCAGTTTTGCTTTACAACAAAACGCATCTCCTGCATCGCACTCTGGAAAATGAAATTTATCATGACTGGGCAACTGACACAAAAACTCATTTCAACCCTGCTCGTATCCGTTTGCTTGTTGCCGGTGATAGCTGGATGCAAATCAAAATCAGATTCGACAGCCGAGTCTTTGTCCGAAAAGGAATCCAAGTCGACTGAGCCAGCTGAACCCGAAGTGTTCGAGGTAAAACCCTACGAAGCGACCGAAAATCAGCTGCTTGCCGCGAGGCTTCCAGCAGAAAAAGCGTCCCAAGGTTGGGTGCGCCTGTTCGACGGCTACACCTTGTTTGGCATGGAAATCATAGGCGGTGCCAACTGGCGAATCGAAGATGGCAGTATCGTGGTCGACAAAGGCCAGCAAGGTCTCATGTGTACATCCATGCCGTGGTCGGACTTTGAGTTGGAACTGCAGTTCAAGGCGACTGCCGAGACCAATAGCGGCCTGTTTCTGCGCACGCCGCTTGACCCCGAAGACGTTGCCAAGGACTGTTACGAAATCAATATCGCACCGAGCGATAATCCGTTCCCGACTGGCAGCATCGTCAAACGATTCAAAACTGAAAAGGACGTCAACACAAAGTTCGATGTTTGGCGCACGATGAACGTCGTCTGTGAAGGCGACAAAGTACAAGTTACCGTCGACGGAGAAGTCACCTGCGATTTTGTAGATCCCAAACCAGTAGGGGCTGGGCGGATTGGATTGCAGTTCAACAGCGGACGCATCGAATTTAAAGAAATCTTGCTGAAGCCCTTGGGGCTTGAAAGCTTGCTGGATGAAGATCTTGCAAAGTGGAAAAAGTATCCCGACATGCCAGGTGAGTTCATTGTCACCGATGATGGGTGGATGAACGTCAAAGGCGGCCGTACGCAATTAGAAACCAAGGACAAGTTTGGCAACTTTGTACTGCTGGCGGAATACAAGCTACCAACCGTTGAGATGAACTCGGGGATTTTCTTTCGCTGCATTCCCGGTGACGTGATGTTGGGTTACGAATGTCAACTCAGCAACGAAGTCTTGAACGAGTCTGCCGTGATGCCCGCTGATGTTGGCACCGGCGGTATCTTCAAACGCCAGAACGCGCGAGTCGTCGCTGGCGAAGTCGACAAGTGGGCAACGGTTGTCTTGATGGCAAGCGACGACAAAATCGCATCTTGGGTAAACGGTTTGCAAGTTGCGGATTACTACGACGACCGAGAGCTGAATGAAAATCCAAGGCGTGGCAAACGGCTTGATCCAGGTACCATTATGATTCAAGGTCACGACGTGAAAACGGATGCCCTTTTGAAACAAATCGCAATCAAGTCACTTGATGTAGACGACAACAAGTAACGCAACTTTCACAGGCCCCGTTCAACAACTGCACGGGGCTTGTAAATAAAATCACAAGTTAGCACTCAAAAAACAGACTTGCCTAAACTGCCATTAAATGGCGGTTCTTGTGTAATTCTCGAGAATCGAACGACGAATTGCAGAAAAACGAAAACCCCAACCACTCATCGCGCGGACTATAATTGGAAAGTCTCGTCTTGGAGTGGATGCAATGTCACAATCAATCCGCGCTGGCCAACTCTCTGTTAACGCCGCGTTTCTAAAAGAAATCAAGGATGACAACCTACAGCTAAAGTTGTTGTGGGATGACTTGAAAAGCAAACTTAGTCATTCTCAAGTAGCGATGAATCATTGGCCTGAATTGATTCAGTTACTTTCGCATCTACGCGACCAGCTAGCCTTGCATTTTTCCCTGGAAGAGGCGTACGGCTATTTTGACGAAGCGATCAATGTTGCACCTGAGCTAAGCTTGAATGCCATGCAACTGCGTTCTCAGCACGGGATACTATTCAAGGATATATGCGACTTGGCAGACAAGATTACAGAAGTCGTATTTGAACCCGAAGCTGTGTTTTTATTCACGGATCAGTTGCGCGAGTTTCAGCGAGATTTTGAGGACCATGAGGAAGCCGAACTCAATCTAATTCTTAATTCGCTAGGCGACGATTCTTTACCAAGCTGACTTGATCAATCAGCTTTCTTTGTTTGCGTTAGCGCCGCGTTTCCCAACGAACGCGATGAAGCTGGGTACAAGAATCGTTCGCACATAGAACGTGTCGATTAGCACTCCCAGCCCGAGTGCAAATCCTAATTGAATGATCCCTCGCAAACCGATTTGCTCGGATCCCGTTAATGACGGCAGCCACGCAGACGACGTCATGCTCAGGAACGTTGCCGCCATCACAAGCCCGCAGGCAGTGATGATTCCCCCGGTTCGCGAAACGGCTCGGCGAAGGGCGATCAGCCAACCCAGAGTACGCTGTTCTTCTAAAACACGTGTGACCAAGTACACGTTGTAGTCTTGTCCAACCGCGACCAAAATCACAAACAAAAACAGTGGCAGTTTCCAGTCTAGCCCCACAAACTCTGATCCGTATGCGCCACTAAAGAACCAAATGGTCAAACCAAGCGTCGCATAATAGCTCAGCAGCACTGTCAAAATCAGATACAGGCAAAGCCCAGCCCGCCGAATCACGATCACCAATACAGCAAACACCGCCAGGACAACGGCGATCTTAATGCGACGATTGTCTTTGATGGTTACGGTACGCAAATCTCTGATCGATGGCGTGGTACCTTCCAGCAACGCCTTGGAGTTGTGCCAAGCTGACTCAGAATCCAGCGACTTTTGTTCTAAAAACTTGTCCAGCTTGGAAACCAATTCAGCAGTTTCTGGCGAAAACGGATCGCCAGGCATGACAACGTCCAGTCTCGCCAACGTGTCGGTGTAATCTGGATTCGTCGAAAAGAAATGATCCTGGGCAATATTCAGGTTTTGCAGCACGCGTTTGCGCCATGCATCTCCGCGGAATAACCCAACCTTTTCACCCGGTCGAAAATCGCCTAACGGATCGGTTGAATGTCGAACGGCAGCGATACCATCCAGTGCATACAACTCTTTTGCCAGTTCGTGAATCTCTTTTTCAAACTGCTCGTGCTCAGTTTTTTCTTCGCGAGTTATCAAAATGGAGACCGGATTGAAGTCGCCGATCTCGAAATTCTTGGACAGAAAACGCAGCCCCTGCCGACTTGATGCGCTGTCACTGAGTTGACTGCTCAAATCATACGTGACTTTATTCTCATTGATGAATCCGTAAACGCCGGGAATCATCAGGATCACGAATCCAAGCGTCAGGGTTAGCAGGGGGCGACGTGTTAACATCAATGCGATCCATGCCCAAATACCGCCGCCCATCGTACCGCTCTTTCCAACCGCGCTATCGCCTAGCAACGTCAAATTTGGCTGTGCCTGTTCTATTTTTGCTGGCCAAAACACCTTCGGCCCGATCGCTCGCAAAAGTGCTGGTGTGAGCGTCACACAAATCAACAGACCAACGCCCAAACAGATGGCAATGACCGGACCTGTGTAGTGGAATTTCCCAAAACTGGCGATCCACAGCATTCCCAACCCAACGATCGTTGTAAGGGCGCTGCCCATCAGCGCGCCCGTAACGCCAGCCAAAGCGTTTTTACAAGCTACCGGCCATGGCGATTTGTGCGCCTCTTCGCGCAATCGCGATATCAAAAACAAGCAGTAATCGGTGCCAGCACCAAACAGAATCACAATCACAAAAATACGGCTGGTCGTGAACACCCGCAGGTCTAACCCTGGCACCGTTCCATTGATCGACCAACTCGTCAGCAACGCAACCAGTGAAGTGGCAACCAAAACAGCGATCCCAATCGATGCAATTGGAATCGCAATCAGCAAGGGCGACCGATAGACAACAGCCAAGATCAACAGAATCATCACCAAGCTGATGACCTCGGTATATTTGATCGCGTCGCGCGCGGCAATCAACGTCTCACCGCCAATCGCGGCAGAACCGGTCACAGCAACCTTGGTCCCTTTCTCGATATACTGACGGTTGTAACTCCGTGTCTGGGCGATCATGCCCTGAATGGATTCGATTGTTTTGATATTGCTGGTCGCGGTTAACTCACTGGAAAGTTGCAGCACGATCAACATGGCACGTTCGTTCTTAAGGCGTGCGCCGATGATTGAATCGTTCCATGACATGATTCCCATCAAGGAGTGGAACGGTTCCAGTGCACGATCTTGAATGGGGACTGCGAGTTCGGGCGTGTTCTCTGCAAGCGCCAAGGCAAACTCAAAATCATTGTCGAAGACCGTTGGGTCTTTGTCATCCAATTTTTGCAGTAGGTTTCCGCGATCCCAATACGCGATCACCAGTCGCGGTTCGTACAGATTCTGTTTTGTTCTTGGGATTCGATCGGCAATCCGCTTGTGATACTGCTCATCGATTTTAATCGCGCGGTCAAACGCATCTTTCGCGGACATCAACGCGCTGGCAGCTTGGCCCGCTTTCTCAATCGGCCCTTCTTCGTAACCAAGATTGATCGCCTTTTGCCAAAAGCTGGCACCCATTTGGTGGTACAAACGCCGAAGCAAATCGAGTGCGACTAAATCATCATCTTCCTTGAGATCTTCGTCATCACGTCCAACTGCCAAAACAATTTGGCTGCGCGTTCTGACTCCCGGAAAAGCTTCTTCTAGCAGTTGTCCCGCCGCGACACTGGACATTTCAGATGGGAGGTAGTCAAAATCGCCGTCATAAGCGACATCGTTCCAAGCTGGCGCCAACCAACGAATCGAAACTGTCACGACAAGCCAAGCTGTCAAAACCAATGGCCACCGGCCAATGACCATGTTCGCCCAGCGCTGCGATAATGGTCGTGACATCAAATAGCCCAAACAAGGATTAACAAAAGCGTTCAAAGACAATAACGCAGATGAAAATACTAACCCATCGTGGCCTGGGCTGATACCGCCGCTCAGTTAGCCTGCTTGGACCGCTGACTCCGTCGACTGGATGCCTTTGGGCTAGACAAAGACTCCGTTTTCACTTTTGCGCCAAAAGACTCTAGGGCCTTGATCACAGACGCACCGCTGACATCGCCCGGCAATTGAAGGACTTGATATTCACCCGCGGTCTTGGCAGCCTGGTCCAGTTGGTCGATGGTATCGCAAACAAGGTCCATTAAAGGTTCGCCTTCGGCACTGACTAGAATCGTGTTGCCAACCGGGTCAACACCCAAGGCAAGCTTTCCTTTGAATGAGAAATTGGAACCACCGCCTTGATTTCCATTTTTTTGATCCGTCAGACCGCTCCCATTTCCATCGCGGTTACGAGGAACGTCTTTGCGTTTATCATCTCCGCCGCCTCCCTGATTCTGCGAACCCTTGCGGAATGATTTGTCGTTGCTGGAAAGTATATCGCGGTAAGCTTCTTTGACCGTCTCCGTAATCACCTCCGCTTTTCCATACTTGAGTGACACAAGCCGCATGAAACGCATCTTGCGTTGATTGATCGGTTCAGGAATATCCCACAACTCAATCAACTCTGCGATCGTACGAAGCTGTTCACTCGTAGATCCGCTAACAACAATTGTGTTGGTGTCCGGATCGTCAATGAAACGCAGACGATTCCCGCGGCCAAGTCCTGATGGCCCATCGTCGCTTTTGTCGTCGATGTCAAAGTACCATCGATAAAAGTCGTCCTCTTTGTTGTCGCCATCATCATCATCACTCTTGAAGTAGTCTTCAAGATTTAAACGCACCCAGTAAGACGAAGCATGTTCAATCTTGAAAACATGATAAGGTCGCTTGGGCGGTTTCATTCGCAGCATCAGCGTCTCCAGGCGATCAAGCGCCTTGGTGTTTGACGAAGACAAAACAAGGTTCCCGTTCTCATCGATCTCGATACGAATTTTGGAGCTGGCCGGCGATTTTGATTCCGGTTTCTTTTTGCCCATGTCGGGCCGAAAGATACGATCAAAATCTTGTGCTGATTGAATTTTTTGTGGTGGCTCGGTCGGTAACTCGGGATCAATTGGTGGCTGGGCAACCGTAAGATGCCTTGTTGGGAGATCGGTTTGAGTGATGTCGTCAGCCTCGACCTTGATTGGCTGGTTCTTCTGCCCTTTCATCGCATCTTCTTTTTCTTTCTCTCGCTCTTTCTTTTTCTGCTCCTGAAACTCCTTGATCGGATCTTTGAATTGGTCCTGGCCGGGGATTTCCAATTTGCTATCGGGAGAAATCCGATTCCACTGCTTTTGCAGTCGCTGAAGGTACTCAAAAGTCTCGGGTGTTGCTGAAGCGTCAATCACTCGGGTTGTTCGGGCACTGCCGCCTGGTGGTGGAAGCTCACCCAACTTGACCAGCAAGTTTTGTACCTGATCCATCTCTTGCTTGTTTGCCCACAAAAGCACCTGCCGAAAACGCGCATTTGCGGCAACGCGAAACTCATCCGTTTCCTTGTCATCCTCCGAGTCGTCGTACCACCAGCTTCGACGGCGTGACGAATCATCGTCGGAATCTTTTTGGCCCATCAAAAATGCAATCGATTCAGCAACTTCATTGGCATCCAAACGCCGCAATTGCAAAACTTCCAAGCCACGTGGCCCCGTATCCAAGCGGTCAATCAGCCGCTGAATGATGTAGCGATCAGCCGCACTCGCAGAAACGATCAAGGCATTATTGTCTTCGTCCGGACGAACCTTGCTGGTTGGCTCCAGAACATTCATTTCGCCAATGATCTCCATCAGTTTTTCTGGATCAAGCGATTGCAGTTGAAAAACTTGGATTCGAGATTCAGCATCGGCTAACGAAACCAATGTATCAGTCGGGACATCAATGCGTTTTAAAAACTCCATGGCAACGGCGGCCCGGTCTTTGGGCGCCCGGACGATGATCGAATTTTGTCGCGTGTTGGCAACAATCGAGATCGACTCCGATTTCTTTTGAGTCTTTCCTTGTGATTGCTGCTGCAAACGCATCATCATCTGCATCTGCTGCGTTGTCATCGGTCCTGACTTTTTCTTTTCAACACCCAAGAACTCTTCAAGCATTCGTTTGGCTTCGATCGCACCCAAATATCGAAGCTTGAATTCCGGAGCGAGCGCTTCTACGTTCGACGAATCGAGTTCCTGGTCTAAAAGTTTGGCAACGTGTCGAAGGTTGATCGCTGAATCCATCGCTTCGATACGGTTCGTTGTTGCGAGCGGCGTCAGGCGTCCATTCGTACTGATCATGCCGGCCAACTCCACCGAAAGCGGCTGGGCCGATAACCAGCCAACATCAAATGACGTGCGTACAAAAGTGTGTGGTGAAAGATCCGCCAGTTCTTGTTGTGCAACACGGCGCACCATGGCAGGATTGATTGCCTTGCACGAGACAATGGTCATGCCCCCGTCAAGTTCCAGTATCGTGTAGCCGCGCGCAAGTAAATGTCGATTGAACAGATCTTTGGTCTCAGCCACCGTGTAGCGACCAGGCGACGCTAAGTTGACTTTATCTGCAGGCAATTCCAGCCAGTCCAGAGGTTGGCCGGAAATATCAGAAAGCCACTGGACAAGCTGGACCCATGGTTGATTCCGAAACTGAAAAGCGACTTTACCATCTTTACCAACTTCGGCCTTCAGCTCCGATGGATCTGCTTTCGCACCATCGATATCCTCTCGTCGAATGACCGTCGGCTCAGGAGGCTCTTCGTCGCCTTTTGTTTCACCCTCTTTTCCATCTTCGCCTTCACCTTCACCTTCACTTTCGCCATCACCCTCTTTTGCCTCGGCGGCGGCAGCAGCAGCGGCGGCT
>CAYNNP010000055.1:19684-29128 GCA_964398215.1 uncultured Pirellulaceae bacterium
GCGGCTCCGTTGACCATAATCGTCATCGGCTTGCCATCGGGACCGATCACAACCACAGGTGTTTGAGCCAGCGCAAACGCTGACGAAAGTAGAAGCGCGACTAACGCAATTGAAATCCGGAACACGCTTAACCTTGAAATGGCTAGTGAAAATTATCAGCCATTCATTATGAGCCGCCAGCGTGATGTTTACAAACGCTTTGTCGTGCCGATTTTCTTCTGCTTTTCCCTAGAATTTTAGATAGATTCGGAGAACCGTTAAATATGCCGGGAATTACTTCCAACGATCCTTTTTCGGAATGAAGGCATCCAGGACACCTAGCCTTGTGCCGTCGGTTTTCTCTGCAAATTGGTAACCAATTTCGGCGATTTTATCTGCAGCTTTTTGCAAAGGTTCTTTGTTATTGAGCTTCAACGCCACGGACGAATACACACGTACGACTTCCAAGACGAATGGATCTTTGGTTTTCGCCGCGACACTCTTTAGTCGTTTGGCAGTCCGGTCAGCTCGTTTGGCAACCGTGAGGCCAAACTTTGCTTTCTGAGTAGCAGTCGCTGTTGCTCGCAACGAAGCTTCCAGTTCCGCGATCATTCCTGCAACAAACATGACTCGATTGCGAGCAGGTGTGCTTTCTTGATTGACCCTTCCATCAGATCGAATGAAATTGTGTCGAACAGTGCCCTGGCTCCATGCAACGAACTCAAAATCCAAACTACCAACACTATGTCCGCCGACGTTTACAAGCTCTTCGTCTGCCGTCGTATGGCAGCGCAAACAACTCTGAGCGACCAAGTACACATTCAAAGGATTTCGCATTCCAGCGGCAACACTTTTTTGCAATCGCATTTCGCGATGCGCTGGTGATTCGGTTGTGCGGGTCACATGTTGCCCGCCGTAGTCATGATGAATGTCCAGCCAATCCTTTGCGGCGCCATGACAAGATTCGCAAGAAATGCCTGCGACTACGTGGGGCGAAGCACTGCCCACTTCCGTCTGTTGCGTGTAGTGACAATTCACACAGCGACCATCATGTTTAATGGAGCTTAGGCCCAGCTTCGAAGCGATCTGTTTCGCTTCTGGCCTGCGATGCAAGTGGTCAAAAGTTTTAGCGTGAGGCGTGGCTTGCCAAACCTTCATCTCGGCTGCGTGACATTTCACACAGGTATCGTTTCCAACAACCTTGGCTGGGTTCGCTGGTTTCGCACGCTGCAACGCCGCAGGGGACTGCGAAACGGTTGATGCAACGGAAAGCGTCCCTGCTACTAAACCAAAGAATGCTACTGCAATCACACGACTGGACATTTCATACTCCACCGACCGAAGTCGATTCAACTGGCACAATGTGCGGTCAGCTACGTAGAACCACACCATCATCCAACCCTAGGTCAGGAAATGGTCGTGGGAGATGAAATTTCTTCTACTATCCGGGCTTCACAGAGCCGAGGAATCTTGGGAACCAATAGGCGAGGCGCCCATTTCAAGGTTTGGAAAGCTCGCATTCAGTTTTTGCAAACCGACACTCTGATGTGGATTCTCGATTAGCTCGCGAAGTTCGGATAGCGAAACGGGTGGCGAGAACAAATAGCCCTGAGCTCGGTCACATTGCCAGAGTTTCAAGAGAGCCAATTGTTCTTCGCTCTCCACACCCTCGCAAACGAGCATCGAGTCCAATTGGTGCGTCAAATTGATCAATGATTGCAGAATCACTTGGTTCCGCGTGTCATTTGTGATTGCCGATGAAAAGCTGCGATCAATCTTTACCGCTTCGATGGGATAATCTTTAAAGCACGCCAAAGATGAATTGCCTTTTCCAAAGTCGTCAATGTGAATTCCAATTCCACTTTGGTGCAGTTGAAGCATGGTTTCAATCGAACGTGACTTGTGCCTTGGGTCACCAGATTCGCCCATTTCCAGCTTTAAAGCCGAACGATCAAAGTTCGTTTTCTGTATCAAGTCTTCCAGCCGCGATGCGAAAAACGGATCGCTCAATTGCCGGCTCGATACATTGACAGCAGCATAAATATCTCGGTTGATTTGGCTTGACAGTGAATTCAGCATCCCGCCAAATTCCCGCATCGTGTTTTCTAGCACCCATTCGCCCAAGTCTTGGATCAAACCAATCTCTTCTGCAATTGGAATGAACTCTCCTGGTGGAACGTTTCTGCCGTTGGACTCCCAACGGATCAAAACTTCCACACCCGCGATTCGCGAATCATGAAGATCAATGATCGGTTGATAATGCAACTCGAATAGATCGTTCTTCAATGCTTGACGCAGTTCCGTTTCCAGAGTGTGGCGTGTAACCGCCGCATCGTGCATTGTTTGATCGAAGACAGCGACTTGCCCTTTGCCAGAATTTTTGGCGCGGTACATCGCAGTATCAGCATTTCTCAAAACATCATGAGCATTGTTGACTTCGGTCGAGATGTAAGCAACGCCTACGCTGGTGCCAACATTCACCATTCGATCGCCAAGATGGAATGGCTCTGCGATTCGTTTCACGATTCTGCGAGCTACTTTCAGTGCGTCTTCTCGTGAGCGCAACTGTTCTAGTAGCACGACAAATTCGTCGCCACCCAGTCGAATCGTTTCTTCGCCTGCACGATTTCCGCGAACGCTGTCCTGCAATCGCCGGGCAACCTGATTCAACAAATCGTCGCCAGCGCCGTGTCCCAAGCTGTCGTTGATGACTTTGAAGTTATCCAAATCCAAAAACAGGAGTGCTGATTCATGTTCTGATTCTGGATCGTAGTTGGCCAGTATCGAATCAAGCTTCTGAAGAAGGTAGGGCCGATTGGGTAGCGAAGTGAGAGCGTCACGATGCGCGATACTACGCAGCTCGACCTCTGCCGTTTTGCGCCGCTCGACTTCCCTGCTCAAAGTATCCATCTTTTTCGTTTGTTCAGCAGACAACCGCCATTTCTCGCTCAGCGCGAGCGCCGCTTGCCATGCTTCGTTTGCCTCGAATGGCTTGCGTAGCAACAGTAAACGATCGTTGTAGCCGAGTGTCTCCATCACTTCATCCCAAGTGTGGTCACTGTGTGCGGTACAGATCACGACTTGGATTCGCGGGTCTATTTCCCAGATCCGTTTCGTTGTTTCCAGTCCGTCAATCCCGCCGGGCATTCGCATGTCCACAAACGCAACTGCGAATGCCTGTCCAGCTTGGCATTCCTGGACCAATTCGATCGCTTTCTCGCCACTGTTCGCGTGGGTCAAAGAAAACACTGGCCGCGGGACACTGTTACTGGAAGGTTGGTCAATGCCGTCATCCAAGAACTCTGACTCGAATGCTGCCAGACTCTCATCCTCGTCGATGCATTCCGTGAAGATACGACGAAACGTATCGTGGATGTGATGCTGGTCATCGACAATCAGAACATTGCGTAATTCGTTGCTCATGGCATCACCGCCTGTAAGTTAGGTGATGCTGACTGACCAACGTCGCTTTTGGCAGAGGGAAGCGTCAGTACAAATGAGGAACCAAGTCCTGGTCCATCGCTACTGGCGCTGATGCTTCCGTTCATCTTCTTCATCGCAATCGCACAGAAATGCAATCCGAGTCCGCTGCCAGAACTTTTGGTGGTGAAGTGTGCTTCAAAGATTCTGTCGAGTGTTGCACGGGACATTCCGCAGCCAGAATCAACAAACGAAATCTGAATATTATCGTCAACACGTTTTGCGTTGATCGCCACCCGACGGTTCTCGCATTCCCCGAAGGCTTGACGTGCATTGCCAATGATGTTGATCACGATCTGCAGTAGCAGTGAGCGGTCGGTGTTGACGTTAAGGCCTGAATCGGAATCAACGGTGACTTCGATCTGTTCCGCGTCCAAGCGTGCTTGGCAGCATGCGACCGCTTCATGCAAAACTTTGCCGACTGCGAACTGCGTCTCATTGATTGTATTGATGGCATGACGTCTTTGGTCGCGAACAACATCGTGGATATGCCGCAAATTGTCGCCAAGCGTTGAAACCAGATCAGTCAATTCATCGCGATCGCTATGCAGGCGACAGGCCAGTTTGTCCAAGTAACCAGGGGCTGCTTGAAGGAATCTGTCGTCGTTGTTGGGGTCTTCCAAACGACTAGCGAGCTTCGTCAGCGGCTCGATTCGCAACCCTTCGATTCGTCGCCCAGTTGTATCGAGCAGGCTGTTTACGTTCGTCAGAACATTGCCAATGTTATGAATGACAGTGTCCGCGACCTGGCTCATTCCAGCGGCGTGAGACGCGTCTGCTAGTTGGTTTTGGGTGTCGGCGAGATTTTCTGTCATCCGTTGAAACGCGCCCGCCAAGTCACCAATTTCGTCGCTTCGGTTCATTTCTAGCGGCGTACCATCAAGACCTTTGACAGCGATTCGTTCGGTGTGTTTTCGGATCTCGTTCAGCGGAGCGATGATGATTCGTTGTAGCAAGAGTAACAAGAACACCATTGCAGCAGTTGCGCTCATGATGAACAAGTTTCTGGCTAAGTCAGTCGTCTTTTTGGAACGTTGAGTGATGTCGCGAGGGGCTTGCATGAAAACATTTGCGATTGGCACGCCAGCCGAATTTCGGAGCGGTGTCTCTACCACAAGGGTTGAATCGCTGGCTTCCCAGACAATGGGCGATTTCGTTTTCGTTCCGCCGTTTCGAAACATTTGAATCGAAAATTCGATTTGCGTTTGACGTCGAATTTGGTCGACAAGTTCGTGATCTATCGCGCGACCGATGATCAGCATTCGACTCGCCTCTTTACTTTCCGATTGGGTGCCAACCACCATCATCAGACTACGGCTCGGTAGTCGGATGATTGTGCGAAAGCTGCCATTGGAATTCTCGATTTCCTGCGACACGAGAGACTTCAAATGTTCTTGATCGCTTTCGCAAATCATTTGCTCGTGGCCAGACCAATCCCATTGGTTATCGTTCATCACTGCAATCCACGAATATTTCATCGCATCGAAATCTTTCGTGATGATGTCATGCTTTTTCGCGTTGCTCAATGAAGGGCGTTTAGCAAGGTGCTGGCTAATATCCTGCAAATGCTCCGACTCAACATCCAAAGCCGCAATGATTCGCTTGGAGTCACGAATCGCGCCGGAAGTTTCCAGGCTCTCGAATCCGGGCAGGATGACTTTTTGCCGAACACACTCGTCGACGACAATGAAAATCAAGAACAAACCAACCAGCGCGAGAACGAGCTTGCTGCGCAGCGAGCGCCGATGTCCGTTAGCCGGACTATCGCTTTGGTCTGTTTGAGATCCTGTTGATGAACGCATTTGCAGCGGAATTTACGTGAATATGAAGCCCACGCTGAATCCTACGATTGCCTCGCGATCCCAACCGAGAAAGCATAACGAAATGATGCACCCGAGTTGTTGCGACAACAGGTTGTGACGAATTTTCAGGCTGTCATGGGATTTGCGTAATTCACTCTCTACCAATCAGCACGATTGCGCAAGCGAACTTGCGCTTCAATACCCCCGTGTAACTGTACAGACGACTACTCCGCGAAAAACAGTTTTACTTCTCTTCGCGCAAACTGCGGTAGAAGCTCTGTGATTCTGGATGAAACGCCAGTCCCTGCCACTCGGCAGCGCGCTCTGAAGGAATCAATCCATCGATGACGTACGGCGTTTCATAAAGAGTTGTGAGTGCCGCGCGAATCAGTTCACCTGGAGCATCGTAACGTGAAGCCAAAAATGCTGTTGTGCCCACCGTAGCAACTCCTTCGCTGGGCAGAACCGTACCAGGATAGTCGCTGGCTTCAATCGTCATTGGAAGCAAAATGGGATGCCCTAAAGCAACCTTGACGGATTCCTGAATGGGAATGATTTTCCACTCCTCGCTCCGAAGCAGCTTTAGAATCAGGTCACTTCCGCGGCCAATGCAGATCACCGCAGCTTGTGGGGCCTCTGGCTGACCCAGGTCTTCCCAAGGAATCACTTCGCGGATGATCGCATCTTTGTCTAGCTGCATCGAATTGAACACCAGTTCTGCTGTTCGCTTGGAACCGCTGCCCGCAGGCCCAACGGCCACACGTTTGCCATTCAGATCCGCAATTGAATTGATGTCGGAATCTGTTCTCGCCATCACATGAACCGCTTCATAGAACAGTGGGGCTACGACACAAAGCTGGTCGCTGGCAACGACCGATGCCTCGACAGGAGCTAAATCGACTTCGCCGCTGATCAACCGGTCTCGATTGTCCAATGATCCGTTACTAGGGAATATCTGGGTGATGACTGGATTGTCTTTTCCAAGCCTGCGTGCGAACGATCGCGAGAACCGATTGTAAATTCCGTCAGTAACACCACCGCCTATTTCGATACTGGTTGGCATCGCCTGCGAATAGTGCTTTTTCCATACCGTATAACCGACGAAAACCAGCGGAAGCGTCAACAAAACTAGCAATCCGAGGGCTTGGACACGCAGATGGGCCGTCGAAGTCTCCAAGACACGTTTGCCCATCAGTGCGCCGATGATGGGAACGCCTTCCATCCAATGCCAAGTCTTGATGGCAGCTGAACGCGGCCGCGCGGAAATAGGGCGTCCTTCCATGAAGGCGTTCAGTTCTTGGGCTAAATCATGTGCGGTTTGGTACCTCTTTTCAGGCTTCTTTTCCAAGCACTTGGCAACGATCGTCTCCAAATCGATGGGAACACCAGGACGAATCGATCGCATCGGAGGCGGTGGATTGTGGACGACTTGCATCAAAGTCTGCATCACCGAATCGGCGACGATTGGCGGGCGTCCTGTCACACAGGCAAACAGAATTGCGCCCATTGAATACACGTCACTCTGCTTGCACGCGCGGTCGCTATGCCCTCCAGCCTGTTCGGGGGCCATGTAGTGTGGCGTACCAATCGCAGCGCCACTGCCAGTCACGCTACTATCGGCATCCAAGTTCTTGGCGAGCCCAAAATCAGTGATATGCACCCGATCACTGTTATCGATCAAGACGTTTGCGGGTTTGACGTCTCGGTGCAAAACGTCTTTTTGGTGCGCATGATCGATTGCCAAGGCAACATCACGAACGTAGCGAGCAGCATCTTGAATATCCAATTGCCCGTCGTTGATCACCCGCTGCAAATCCGTTCCTTCGATGAATTCCATCGAAAAGAAATGGTGGCCCTTGCGCTGTCCAAACTGGTGAACAGAAACGATCCCGGGGTGGTGCAATCTCGCTGCGGCTTGCGCTTCAGTGTAAAAGCGACGAACTTCAGCCTCGCCAGCCAACATCCCGCTGCGAATCATCTTTACCGCAACGTAGCGGTCCAGGTAATGCTGTTTGGCAAGATAAACGACTCCCATCCCGCCACGACCAATCACCTCTTGTAGTACATAGTCGCCAATGTCGTAGGGAAGGGTTGGGCCCGGATCATCCTTGCCTCGATTGGGCATCGGTAAAGTGATCGCGGGGTCGCCACCGGAGTCTTGTCCGCCAACGTTGTCGCCAATCGTATCGGCGCCTGGTGCAGTGGTTTGTAATCCAGCATCGTCTTGGACCCGTACGCCACTCATCGTCATTCGTCCAACGATCATGTCGGCCGCGTCGATTAGCTCGCGCAGTTCGTTGGCGATGTCAGGAAATTTTTCAAGAAATTCTTCTCGGCTGCATTCACCTGTATCGCAGGCATGCAGATAAGCCGCGAAGGCTTGGTCAACAGGATCGTCATGAGGAGTTTTCTCTACCATCGCCCCACTCGTTGCCGAAAATGACGATCCTGTTCCGATAAAGGCTTCACCATAGCAAAGGCCAATAGGAACGCACGCAAGGGCGCGCCAAACGGCTTGGATTGCAGAATGTTATTCAAAGCCATGGACATGATTTCGTATCCATGGTCGCGCGAAGTTTTTGAAGTCCGCGTTTTAGCAGCCCGGCGACTGCGGTATCGCTTTTGCCCATCCGTTCCACGATATCAGCAAGCGGCAGACCTTCCATGTACCTCAACCGGATCGCTTCTGCCTGTGTTTCTGGCAATTGGTGCAAGGCCGTGAACAGTGCGATCACCGCTTCTTCACGTATCGCGACGCCACTTGGGCTGGTAGTGCTGCCGGGCAATTGTTGGATCCAGGCTCCGCTGACCGAATCGCCTCCTGGTCTGGGCGCCATATTGACTTCGCGCTTCAGCGAACGTTTCTGCGTCGTTATATGCCGCGTCACGGCGGTTGCAATGTTATTTTTCAGCATCCCGCGCAGCCAACCCGCGAACTCCGCGGGAGTGTTGCCTCGAAATGCATTCAAATCTCGCTGAGCTTCAAAAAACGTCTGCTGAACGATGTCGGAGGGGTCAACTCGTCGGCGCAATCGTTCAGACAAATAGCGATGCGCTAGCATCAAGAGGTACCCCTGATACTGTGCAAGCAATCTACCAAACGCTTCGTTGTTGCCTTTCTTGGACGCCACAACAAGTTGTGCCGTCGACATGTCGCCTTCCACGATTTTTTGATTCGCCTTCAAGTAATCGGTTATTCATGAACCAAGTCCACACGATACAATCTACTCGATGACCCGCTCAAGTTGAGCGATTTCCACCCAAGTTGCTTTTGATGCGAGAACTTTCGCAAAGCCACTTTCCAGGTTTTCCTCGTTACCAGCAAGAGACATCATCCCATGGATTCGAATTGGACCCACATTTACGGAAAAATCGCCCTCGTTTGCTTCGCGGCTAGCTTGACGCTGGGCTGCGGTAAAAAAATGGACAAAAAGGACGAAGCTTCCGGGACAATTGCAACCGCTAATGCTCCAGACACTTCTGATGACCCTGCGCCAGGCGGATTGGAGATGCCCAAGGGTGATGTAGAAAGTCCCACGCCCAAGGAATCCAAGGGCGGCGGGATGGAAATGCCTGAACAGTCCAGCTCTGCAACTCCCATAAAAATTCAGTATGCGACACTAGAAGAAGTCCAAAAGTTTGCATCAACTACGGGCAAAATCACAGTCCTTGACGTTTGGTCGACGTCATGTGCGCCTTGTCGCAAAGAATTCCCAGGGCTCGTAAAACTAAACCAGGAACAATCTGAAAAGGTTCAATGCGTGTCTTTAGATGTTGACTACTACGGTGGCAAAAGTAAGCCACCGGAAACGTATGAGAAAGCAGTGGTTGAATTCCTGACGTCAGTGAACGCTCAATTCCCCAACTATCTTTGCAAGACTCCCAGTGAAGAAGTTTATGCAGGTTTGGAAATCGCCTCCATTCCCAGCGTTCTAATTTACGACGCCAACGGCAAACTGATCAAAAAGTTCGTGGACGCAGGTGACTCCGCTGGATTCACCTACGAAAAGGACGTCGTGCCGTTTGTAAACGGAATCATCAGCCCTTAGTGCAGCGTCACAGCTTAAATTTTGGATCGCGCCCATAGTAGCTCGACTCTCCGAGTCGAGGATTCACGGCTGGGAGTACCGCCATCAGGCGGAATTTCCGGCTAATCCCGCCGGTTCTACGAACTAAAAAAACG
>CAYNNP010000056.1:0-29075 GCA_964398215.1 uncultured Pirellulaceae bacterium
AAAGCGCAGCTCCAAAACGCGTGAGCGAGGGACCGAATCAAGATTGATTGTCCCTCGCTAACGCTTCGGGTTACCAAAAAAGCGCAGCTCCAAAACGCGTTTGCGCTGTTCCGGCACGTATCGCGTCCTCGGTCCGGCCTACACCAAGCACCTCCTGAAAACCGAATTCAGACCTTGGACTTTGCGGCAATTTTCTCTAGCGACTGTGACCGGAAACTACTCGCGTCCACACCGCTTTCTGGTGGCAACGACTTCAAAATCGTTTCTTTCGCCGAATCGAATACATCCTTCGTTCCCGCCGTGACTGACCAACGCGAATTAATGAAAACATAGTACCTAGCGATCAATCTCAAGTCGCGAAGTAGCGCCGCAGCGATCAAATTGGCTTGCGTTTTTGCTCCCGGCGTGTGGATTTCTCCAATCAAGGCAAGTCGTTTTGCATCCGACGCGAATCGCAACACATCACGTCGCAACGTGTGATTGATACCCTTGGAATCCTCGTTGCCCCAAACATTAAAACGCTCTTCCGCCGGATCGGGTCGCAGCCTTTCACGCAATAGCCGAGATGTGATTTTGGCCGACAGAGTAACGATTTCGTTGGCTTGATCTGTCGTGACAACCTTGGCATCCAATCCAACCGCAGCCTTCAATGCCCGCCGCGCACCATCGACATCCTGCTCGCCGAAACTACCAAACTTTCGCATGTCGGCCAAAAGCTGATCGACCGACCGAGACTCCAGTCGATGATCCGCGCGTTTGAGAGCAACGTCAACAAACCACTCAATACCTGGGCCATCGGGCACCGCCCGCTCATACTCTTTCAACACATGCAATATGCGCTGACTGCCTGGCAATTCGGGTTGGTCGACGGTCTGAACCAACGAACTCGCCAACATGCTCAGCATGTGCCGCGCCGTTTCTGCTTGATCTTCACGGCTGTTCTTTGCCGCATACTCGCTGACCGCATCTTTCAACACGGTTCCAATTCGCTTTGATCGCAATCGTTTCAAATCGGCAAGCGGAATCGATGGTGCCTTGTAAGGTCTCACGCCCGAAATCGCAGCCTGATAGAACGCATCGTCGCCGGACAACTGCCACTTTTCCGTCACTCCATCGACCGTCGAATCCACATGATGAAAGATCTCGTGATGCAGCGTCAGTGACAACTGGCCTTCGGAATAGAAACTTGCTGCGATCGCATCCGTTCCGTTGTAAACACCGTAATACCGATAGCCGCCCAACTCCTTGTCGTATTCACGATGCTGGTCCGTCGTGGTTTTGGATGCACAAACCGCAAATACACCAATTTTTTTCAAGCCGACCTTTTCAAAGAACCGCGGCGGATACAAACGTGATTCTTCGATACAAGTTTCTATCGCAGAAAGCTTCTGTGCGTCAACAAGTGGTTTCAGAATGTCGTGATACTTTCCCGGTGGCAGGTCATCACGAGAAAACACAATTTCAGCGCCAGTGCACTGCGTGAACTTTGCCAACGCCTCCTCCAGTGCATTTTCCTGAACCCTCTGGCACCAGGCTGCCGTGGGAACACTGAAACAGAATGCCACCGCCCAAAACAAACTCACCCCGAATTTCATACCTGAATCCCCTTTGGCTGGTTACCAGAATGACCGCTGCTTATCTCCTTACGCAGCGGACCCAGCATTCGTTCACTCTCACCAAACCCTGCATTTCGGCAGCATTTGTTTGATTCGTGCAAGCCCTTTCTGCGTGACGCGAGTTTGCTCCAAGCCAATCATTCGCAGCGACCCCATCTGCAATAACTGTTCGATTCCAGCATCAGTAACGGGCACCCGAACCATGAACAGTTCGTCCAGCTGTTTCAGTGCACTGACATGAAGCATCGCTTTGTCAGTCAGTTTTAAACCTGATAAATGCAGCCCCTTCAGGTTGGGCAATTCAACAAGCCGCTCCATGCCAGCATCGCTGACCTGAGTAGACCCCAAGTCCAATGACTCCAAATTCTTAAGCTTCCCAATGTGCTGCATCGCCTGGTCGCCAACATTTGTGCCAATCAAATTCAATTCCGTCAACTTCTCCAGCGTGACCAACTGATCGAGCATGGAACCGTCTAACCCTGCTTGGTCCAGATTCAAGTACTCAAGCTGTTTTAAGTTGCCGATCAAAGCGAACACCTCGTCGTCAATCAACGGCATTCGCGCCAGAGTCAGCCTCCTCAGGCCTGGCATGCTTTTCAAGAAAGCGGTTCCTTGGCTGGATACCTCTTCCGACAAACCCGCGTGCGTCAAATGAAACTCTTTCAGCCCAGCTAGATTGCCAAGCGCTTCCAGCGCGTCGTCGCTGGTCCAAACAATATCTAGTTTCAGCGTCCGCAACTGATCAAGCTCCGCGATCTCCTTGAAATCATCCCGATCCAATTCACCGAAATCGATCTGCAAATTCTCCAAGCGCTTCAACTGAGAGATCCCACGAAGGCGTTTGGTTCGTGCCGGCTTCAAAACCAACCGCTTCAGTTGCCTGCACAGAATCAACGATTTCCAGGCTTCATCAAACTGTTCCTCCGTTAGAAAAACCTCCAGTTGTTCCAGCGAACGTAGTCCAGGAAGCAGCTTGGCTATCTCCACCGCATTTTTGCGAGGCACATAAACTCCCTGCACATCGTAAACCGCGTCGGTGCCGAATTTGGCAACCAGCCAATCATCAAGTCGCTCGCGCCACGTGCTTGCTGTGACAACAACGTTCGGTGAATGTCGATCCAAATATCGTTGCTCGTACGTCACCCCTGCGCCCAGGTCGGTCAACTGCTTGACAATCGACTTTTGCTTTTCCACCCGTTGGAACCAAACGCCCGCCGTCGCACAAATGACCCCACAAACTGCAACCAGCAATATCAACTGCCGGATGCTAAATCGGGGAATCATCCTAACAAGCAAGCGGCGCATGAACTGCATGGATCGAAAACCGATTGATTGACGTAAGGAAAGGTAGGACGCGCACAAAACTCCAGGCTAACGCATGTCCGGGCAGTCTACCACGGTTCTTCCGCTGACTAGCTTTTAAAACGGTACCCGTTGACGCCACCGGTAGGTTTGCGAAGCTTTCGTTTTGAATTCCACGATTGTTCGTTTTTTCGAGAGTCTTACAGATGAGATTGGGAATCGCGATCCGAGCTTTTTCGGCTGCATTATTCAACCGTGACACATCAACCGCCATCGCCGCGGTCTTGGACGGCACCTCCGTTCCCGCTATCGCTGAAGCTGCAACAGAACCTAAAAAAAGCTCTGCCAAGGCAGCCACGCAAACGCCAAAGCCCGTTCGCCCCACGCGCGACGCGGCGGTTTCATTGCTGGGAACCTTGCAACGCGAAGCACGTTTGATCGATTTGGTTCAAGAAGACTTGGCCCAATATTCCGATGCCCAAGTCGGTGCAGCGGCTCGGCCGTGTCTCATGCAGTGCGCTCAAACACTGAAGCGACACTTTGCATTGGCTCCAGTCATCGATGCGGCCGAGGGTGACACGGTGACGACGCAACCCGATGCGTCGGCTGCACGATTGCAATGGGTTGGCGATTCTGCTGAAGCCAGCAAGAGCCAGGGCAAACTGATTCACCATGGTTGGCTGGCCACCAAAGTAGAACTTTCGGAGTGGACCGGCGACGAAGCCGACATGATGATCGTTGCCCCCGCGCAAGTCCAAGCGTAGCTCGCAACCAAACTGATCGTGTATCCAATGCGGCCAACCCTGCAGATTCGCGACCGCAGCGGCGCGGTGCAATGTTTTTTGAAAATCCAAATTGTCTTGTAAATCTATGACTGCACGATTCTCTGTTGGTATTGATCTCGGAACGACAAATTCGGTCGTCGCATTCACGCGCTGCGATGATGAATACGCGGAAACAGAGTTGCTGCAAATTCCACAAGTGGTCGCCCCTGGACAGGTCGAATCGCGCGAGTTTCTTCCATCGTTTCTGTACCTACCGCGGGCGGGCGAAGTCGATTCGTTGCGGACGCCGCTAGGTGAAGACCCAGAACTGGGAATCGTGGGTATCTACGCGCGGTCGCAGGCAGCCGAAAATCCACAGCGTGTCGTTGCGGCTTCCAAAAGTTGGCTCTGTCACGGCAAAGTCGGACGCACCGATGCTGTCTTGCCATGGCAATCGCCCGAAGAGGTTCCCAAAGTATCAGCGTTTGACTGCGCCGTTCGCTATTTGTGTCACATCGTTCGCAGCTGGAATGCAGCGCACCCTCACGACAAATTGTCAAACCAAAACGTTGTCTTGACCGTACCGGCATCATTCGACCCGGCAGCACGCGAACTGACCCGCGAAGCAGCCCTGAAGTCCGGACTGCCTACCGACTTTGTCCTCTTAGAAGAACCACAGGCTGCAGTTTATCGCTGGCTTGGGTCAAAGGGCGACGGTTGGCGATCCACTCTCAGCCCCGGCGACACGTTGCTGGTCGTCGATGTTGGCGGTGGCACAACTGACCTAACACTTGTTGGAGTATCAGAGCTAGCTGGCGAACTGAGCTTGCAGCGACTGGCCGTTGGCAATCACTTGTTGATTGGTGGCGACAATATGGATTTGGCATTGGCTCATCTAGTTTCTCAACGGCTTAACGAACAAGGCCACGATTTGGATCCGTGGCAAAGTGTTTCATTGTGGCACGCATGCCGTGATGCAAAAGAACTTTTGTTGTCAGATGCTGGCCCAGAGACTCAGACAATTTCGGTCTTGGGGCGAGGCAGTTCACTGATCGGTGGCACCATTTCAACAGAACTATCCAAAAGTGATGCACAGGACTTGATCCTCGAAGGCTTTTTTCCAGCCTGCAGTATCAGCGCGGTGCCTCAGCGACAGGCTGCATCAGGTTTTCAAGACATCGGTTTGCCGTATGAATCGGATCCCGCGATTACCAAACAGGTCGCGGCGTTTCTAACCAGCCATCAAGCTACCGGCACAGACGGCGGTCATGATTCGATGCCGACTCATGTCTTGTACAACGGTGGTGTTTTTCGCAGCGAGAGTTTACAGCGGCGGATGCACGAAACCATCAAGGCTTGGTGTGACCAAGAACCGGCCGTGCTGGGTGGCGCTCAAGACCTGAATACTTCGGTTGCCGTTGGTGGTGCCTATTATGGCTGGGCAAAGCAACAGGGCGGAATCAGGATCCGCGGTGGAACAGCGCGATCATATTACGTTGGAATCGAAACGGCTGGGCTGGCCATTCCCGGAGCCCCGCGACCCTTGAGAGCCTTGTGTGTTGCCGCACGCGGGATGGAGGAAGGAACACAAGTTGATGTGCCTGGCGATTCGGTTGGCATCATTGTCGGATCGCCCGCGCGGTTTCGGTTCTTTTCATCGACTGCCCGCCCCGATGATCCCGTTGGCAAGACACTTGACCGCTGGAGCCCCCAAGAGTTGGTCGAAAGCGAATCGATTGAACTGAGTCTGACCAGCGATTCAGCTGGCGATGATCCGTTTGTGCCCGTCCGGTTCGTCAGCCGAGTCACCGAATTGGGCATGTTCGAGCTATGGTGCTACAGCACTCGGAATGATGACCAATGGAAAATGGAATTCAATGTCCGCAACGATGATACTTGAACCAAGCGAGTCGCTAGACGCGTGCGCGAAAACACGGTGCGAAAATCCGTGATCGGAATGCCGCAGCCGAGAGTAAAGTAGGTGCCTTTGAGCTGGGAACGGCCCCCGAAAGATGAAACTGATATTTGGGAATGAAAAACTCTGTGAGTGATAGCCAGGATTTAGTAGTCGGCGACAATGACGAACCAGCGCGTTCGCGTTTTGTCGTTGGAATCGACTTGGGGACGACTAATTGCGCCGTCTGCTTTGTTGACACGTTGACTGACGAAGATGGCAATCCTGGGCGAAACGTTGAAACTTTCCCCTTGAATCAGTGGGTCGATCTTGGCCAACACGAGCCGCGCGAAACACTGCCTTCGTTCCACTACGAACTAACCAGTTCGGAACGCGATGCGTGCGAGTTTCAACTGCCGTGGCAACAGCAACCTCAAGTAGCCTGTGTTGGCGTCATGGCGCGCGACGCTGGACTACGCAATCCTGGTCGGCGTACTGCGTCTGCAAAGAGTTGGTTGTCGCACGATGGCGTCGATCGATCCGCAGATTTTTTGCCGTGGCACGGTGATGCCAACGTAGCACGGTTGTCTCCTGTCACTGCATCCGCACGCTACTTGGCACATATTCGTGATTGCTGGGACAACGCACATCCCGATCATCCACTGCAAGAACAGGACGTTGTCATCACATTGCCGGCATCGTTCGATGAGGTCGCTAGGGATTTGACGGTCCGCGCAGCGAGGCTTGCTGGATTGCCACGTGTGTATTTGATCGAAGAACCGCAGGCTGCTTTCTATGCTTGGATTGATCGACAGGGCACCCAGTGGCAGCAGACCGTTACGAGTGGCCAATTGATTTTGGTCTGCGACATCGGCGGTGGGACAACCGACTTGACATTGATCCGTGTCAAACCGGCCGGTGAAGGCCAACAGCAAGTTCAGTTTCACCGGGTGGCCGTTGGCAAACACCTGATTTTGGGCGGTGACAATCTTGACTTGGCGATCGCCAAGTTGGCCGAAGGAAAAATGATCGAATCGGGTTCAGTCACTGAACTCTCATCGAATCAGTGGGATCGTCTGCTGGGAGTTGCCCGTCAAGTCAAAGAAGTGATGCTGGGAGCCCAGCGTCCTAGTAGTTACACGATCAGCCTTCCCGCAGAAGGCTCACGTCTTGTCGGCGGTGCAATCCAAGTACAAATATCTGCCGAAGATTTAGATAATGTGATCTTGGGCGGATTTTTTCCCGCGGTCAGTTTGGATGCCAAACCAGTTGCCGGCGCAAGCGGCTTTCAAGAGTTTGGACTTCCCTACGCAGCAGACCCTGCGATCACACGTCACTTGGCAGAATTTTTGTCGGTACACCGCAGAACCGGGATCGACGCGGATGATTCCAACGCTGCAGATCGCCCCGACATGGTGCTGTTCAACGGCGGCGTCATGGAATCAGAACTTCTGCGCAGTCGCGTCGTCGATCAGTTGTCCGATTGGTTCCGGAAATCGAAGGATGATTCGTGGCAGCCTGAGTTGCTAAAAGCTCCCCGACTGGATCTAGCGGTTGCTCAGGGCGCAGCGTACTACGGTTTGGTTCGTCGTGGTGAAGGTGTTCGGATCGCAGCAAACTTGGGCCGTTCGTACTACATGCAGGTTCAAGACAATCCGCCCAAGGCCATTTGTTTGGTTCCTGGCTCGGCTCAGCCCGGTCAGCGATTCCGCGCCGGTGGTGCCGCACTGCGTTTACAAATTGGGGCTCCCGTTCAATTCCCACTTTGGGTCAGTAGCACGCGGCTGTCCGATGCGGCAGGCCAGCTGATCACCATTGAACCTGCGGAGGCGACTCCCCTGCCGCCAATTTGCACGGCACTGAAGCTCAGTCGCAAATCGGTTGAATCGACAATCGACGTTTTTGTTGAAGCCGAATTGAGTGAAATTGGAACCGTGGGCCTGTATTGCGTCGATGCGGAATCCGGCAAACGTTGGAAGCTAGAGTTTGATATTCGCAGCACACTTGAAACCGATCGTTCTGCTCACGCTGGTGGTGGCGAAGCAGCCGGGATTGTCGATGCAGAAACGACCGCCCACTGCCAGCAATTGGTCGAATCTGTTTTCGCAAACGATGGAGAAACACCACCAGCAAAATTGATCAAATCAATTCAACGCGAAACAGAATCATCACGGCATCGTTGGCCACCATCGCTACTGCGAGAGATGTGGCGTTCGCTTAGCGAGCACGAGACCGGCCGACGAAAGAGCGCACAGCACGAGGCGCGATGGTTGAACATGGCGGGTTTTTGTTTGCGTCCCGGTTACGGTGTCGCCGTGGATGATTGGCGTGTCGCTCAAACTTGGAAACAGATTTACGGAAAAATCGCTTTCCCAACAGCACAATCACGTAGTGAATCATTGATTCTGTGGCGGCGAATCGCAGGTGGATTAACATCCGGACAACAACAACAATTGGCATCGCCCTTGATCAGTTTGCTAAAAGGAAAGTCTGGCCGGATTGACCCAAATGAAACCGTTGAAGTTTGGCGTTTGCTCGGGTCGCTGGAAAGACTAGCGGCAACAGACAAAGTTGATCTTGGTCGGCTAGCAATTTCGATGCTTGGCAAACCAAAATTTGCAAAGAACCGGACGGCGCTGCTGTGGGCGATTGGTCGAATCGGTAGTCGCACACCGGTTTACGGTCCGCTAAACGCAACAGTGCGTCCCACAGAGGTTTCGGATTGGGTGGACCGCCTGGCCAAACAATCGTTGGATTCGGATGAAGCCATTGTTGCTGCGATGAATCTCTGCTTAGTCCAACTCGCTCGAATGACCGGCGATCGTTCGCGTGATCTACCGATTGATACTCGGACCATGGTCGCAGACTGTTTATCAAGCGCATCCGCATCGGAAAGGCTGATCAACCTGCTAACCGAGGTTGGTAGTCTGCAACCCGACGACGAAGCCGCCATCTTTGGCGATACGCTGCCACTAGGAATTCAATTGGTCCGCAGTTCGTAAACAGTAGCCATATTTTTGTGAGCCGCTGGCGCTAGCCACGGGCCTCGAAGAGTTAAGTTATCACCACAAGCCCTCAAAAACTTTCGGCCCTGTTATTTGACGTACTCGGACAGCGCCTTGTAGTCGTGCAGCATGATGCGATCCACCGACGGCGAATCGGCTAACTCCTTCTGCAACTCTTCCATCGTCGTCCTAAACACCGAAACGGAATGGCCAAAGAACGTTGTTACTTTTTCGGACCCGACTGCGTTGATGAAATTCAGACCGACGCTGACTGATTTCTGTCGACCAGCCTGCTTTGCGTATGCAAATTCATCCTTTGCAAAACGCAGCACGTCCTTCGACTTTCGCCGATACGACATGATGTTGATTGAATCCACACGGTCTTGGATGTGATGGACGAAGGCCTGCTCTTTACCACCGTAGCGATAAGTATGCTCAGGCTTGTCCCACCAAAACGGAACATCAACGCCCAACTTCAGCTTCGTGCCACTCTCGTCCATCTCCTTGCGAATCATATCCAAGCAAGCCAGATAGTCCTCCACCACCTGGCGCCGCGCCTCCCCTCCTGCTTTCCACTGGTCGGTGAGGTACGGTTCGACGTCATACCGAATCCCCAAAAGCGAATGCCCTGCAGGAAGCCCGCGGTTGAAGTCCAGCAGTAGTTTCAATTTCGTCTTTCTGGCCTGGAACCGCCGCGCGAAAAACATACTCCGCTCGCCGCGTAACGCACTGACTGTGATACCGTTTTCCTTGGCTAGAACAATCAATTGCGTCAGCGATTCAGCGTTCTTGATCTGGTGTCCTTTGCCGGTTGCTTGAGTACTGACATGTTGAATGATGTGGCTGATGTTGTGTTTTTTGCAAAACGCAATCATCCGCTCGCGATCAGCAACCGTCTCAAATGATTCTTGTTCCCAAGACCACATGCCCAGCGGAACCTGCTCTGAAACAGCGATGTTTGACAAACAAGCAACTGAAAAAAACAGAGACAGAAACAGGTAGTGCACGCGAAGCTTCATCATTTGAATAGTTCGTTTTACCGCGACGGTAGAGGCTGCAAGTTTTTTGCTTTGTTAGCGGCAAGGCGCTAGCCGCCGTTTTTGTGGCGTTCGATTTCTGCGCAAATTGGCCGACGGCTAGCATCTTGTCGCTTACCAGAAAAGGCGTTTCCAAAAAAATCACAGCCTCGTAGCCCAAGCCAGCTTTCCAACGTGGCTTTTGACGAAAACCGTTTCCAAGCAACACTGCCGCACATCTACTTTTGTTTTTCGGTGATACCCACATCGGCCAAGAATTTCAGACTGTGCTTCATCGTCGTGTTAAAGTCGTCGTCGCCATTCTTGGCGCGAAAGAACGAGCCATTGAAAAACCCGTGTCCTTTGCCCTCAAAGGGAACAAGCACACAATTGTTTCCCGACTCCTTCATCAGCTTTGTAAATCGAGCGGCGTTTTCAAACGGCACCGTTTTGTCGGCTTTGCCATGAAAGACAAGAGTCGGCGGAATGCCAGCGCGGACATGATGACACGGCGACACCTCCGTCTTGCGGGCACGTCCGACTTTGTCGATTCCGTATCCCTTTTCCGTCGTATCAATCACCGGGTTGTACAGAATCATGGCGTTGGGAAGCGAACTGACACTTGAATCTTCCGTCTTCTCTTCATGCCCTTGAATGACTCCGGTGCATGCCGCCACATGTCCTCCCGCCGATCCACCTGCGGAAACAATCCGGTTTGGATCGACTCCTAGCTCCGCAGCGTGCTGCCGAATCCAGCGGACAGCCGACTTGCCATCTGTCACGCATTCAAACGGTGTGGTTCGATGCTTTCCTTTGACTCGATAGTCGGCCGAGAATGCGACAAACCCGTTGTCCGCAAAACTTTTCGCTTGTTGGTAAAACTGTTCCGGCTTTCCACCCGTCCAGCCACCGCCAAAGAAGAAAACGATCGCAGGTTTGCTGTCTGCCGATTTGTGATCCACCGGATTGAAAACAGCAAGACGCAATTTAGTTTTACCGATCGTCTTGTATGCGACCAGCTTGTCTGGCACGATCTTTTCCGCCGCCAAAAGGGTACTTGGTAAAAATACGATCGACATGAACAAGGCAAATTTCTTCATCTGCTTACCGATTCCACATTGTTGGAGCGTCTGGAGGTTTCGTCATTCTACTGGCTTCTTGATAGCTCAACGTTATTGAATTGGCCAATCGTCGGTTCGAAACGACGACGCAGGGAGCCCGTCTTCGTTTGACAAATTCGGCGTATCTCCGCTGCCCCATGCGAATCGCACAGCAACCGGATTCGGAACTCGATCGCTGCTGACAACGATTGTTTTGCCGTCGATCTTTGCATCGGCTTTGACAAACTTCTTGTCGGCACCAGCGATCGTAAAGTGAGTCAACGGTTTTCCATCCCGGCGGGTCAGGCCGCTGGGAGTGTCTTTGAATTGAAGCCGAATGGTGGCGTTCTCAATCGTGTGCTGTGCGTACATCGGGCCAGACGTGACCAGATTCGCTCGTCCATAATCGTGCTTCAGGGCGATCGCGGCCAACCGCTGACCGACGGGCTTTTTTTGCTTGGGATGAATATTGGTCGGATTGCCGATATCCATCGTGACCACCATTGCCGTGTTCGGTTCGGACAGCGTCATCATCTGTGCTTCGCGCAAGAACGCCGCGCTAATGGGTTCTTGCTTGTAAGCGAAGGGAGCGATTTGCACGAAGTAAAACGGAAAGTCGCCTTGTCCCCAGCGAGATCGCCAGTCTCGAATCAGCGCGGGAAACAACGTTCGATATTGCTTCGGGTTTTTGACATTGGACTCGCCCTGATACCAGATCACGCCTCGGAAAGAAAACGGAATCAAAGGGCGGATCATTGAATTATAAAGCACGCTTGGATTGCGTTGGTTCAGTCCCTTGGGCGGTTTCTTGCCTCGCGAGAAAACCGCTCCGGTTTTTGCGATGATCTTTTCGTTGACCGCATACTGAGGATTGAACTCGGGAAAGTCTTTCTTCAAAACTTCGGGACTGACCCAAGCTTCAGCCGACGATCCGCCCCAGTTGGTTGAAATCAATCCGATCGGCACATCAAGTTCTTGGTGCAATCGCGAACCAAAAAAGTATCCCACCGCGCTGAACGCCAGCGCGGATTGTGGATTGCAAACCGTCCAACGAGCCTTGACCTGATCCTGGCCGTCTAAAGCCAGTACCTGCGGAACGTCGCAGAACCGAATCTTCGGAAACTTTGCCTTCTGAACGTCTTCCTTGAAATGCTCGACACCAAAACCTCGCAGTTTCCATTGCATGTTGGACTGCCCCGAGCAAATCCAGACTTCACCGACCAATACATCGGAGAGTTGTTTTGTTTGTGATCCGCTTTTCACATCGACTTGGAATGGCCCGCCTGCTTCGGGAGTTTTGATCGACGTACGCCAATTGCCGTTTTCGTTAGCGGTTGCTTGGAAAGTCTTTTGTGTCCACGAAGGCGATACGGTGACTTTGGATCCCGGTTTGGCCATTCCCCAAATCGCTGCATCGCATTCTCGCTGAAAGACCATGTGGTTGGTGAACATGCCTGCCAACGACAGCGTGGTGGCTGCACTTTTTACCGCTGGCGTTTGGACGGTTGCGTCCTGCGCACTGACTGCTGCACAAACGGTTGAAAGTAGCAGCGCTCCAAAAGGCACACGTGTCATGCGGTTTCTTTGTTGTAAAAGGGTTGGTAAATCGTTGCGTCAGCGGGAATCCGAACAGCCTAGTCGTTGCCCCGATCAATTTCTGCCGCTGGGAAGCCATTTTGTACTTTTTAGGCAAACGGCAGATGAGAATCTAGTAGCGTCAGAATTCTAGGCCGTATCCAGCAAACCCTTGTGCGCCGGAACTGTAGCGACGACGAAGCGATTTTTAGATGGATTGGTTTGCGCAGCTACGGCACTTATCAATCGATCTTGGTCCGACCTACATTTCGATTAAGATCAGCCAAACGCATAACTCAAGACGTTGGCCGTGATGGCCGAAAGTCTTGGCAGCTGTTGAACAATTCGGTCACCAGCCCTCTTTCGTGCTTTAGCTGAGACCGAAGAAGAAGCTGTGTCGGGCTCCGCCCTTTTGATTTGGATTCTGATTCTGTCTGGTGGCTTACGCCACCAGCTAGGGTTGTGTGTTATGTGAACGGCCGAAACTCTTTGCGGCTTGTTGATTTACTTGCGTGGCATATTTTTGTGAGCCGCAGGGCGATAGCCCCGGTTTTGAGCACAACCAGACCGACAATAACCGGGGCTATCGCCCATCGGCTCATTTGCGCCGTTGGCGCCAACCAAATCAACAAACCCTTGACGACGGTTTTCGCTACGAAGGTGCGATCAAGAGAAACCGACGTGTGCCAATGAAGTGACTTGCTTTGCACAACAAGTCTGGCTCTTAAGATTTTGCCAGCAGGAACTTTTTAATCGCCTTTTCCTACCGCGCATAAGAGAAGGGCCATGGTGAAGCCCTCCCTGCCTCACCATGGCCCATCAATTGCTGGAACGATGGCACCATTCGTTCCACCTCCCAATCCATGGTACAAGACATATCGGCACAACAGAGAGAATGCCTCTACCTGAATCGGGGGTCTGGCGATTTTTTTTTGGTTGGCTCAGTCAGTGCAACCAGTTTTAGTTGTCCAAGCACGCGGCAAACAGTGCGATGTGCCGCAGTTTTGTGGTGGCAAAACCTGACCACAAGTAGTGCCACATTGTTTTTGTGTGAAACAATCGCATTCGCCACGTGAGTGCTTGGCTGACCAACCACAAGTCTTTTGGTAGCCATCCCAAACGCGAGCATTGCACGCATCGGACTTGAAGTATTGGTAGAGTGTCGAGGTTGGTAGCATAGGAACTGTATGAGGAACACAGCTTGTGCAAAGCTTTTTCAGGCAGCTTTTCTTAATGCCACAACCGCCTTGAGCACACGGCTGGCTTGCACATCCTGCATCGCAGACAGCACTGTAGTTGAGCTGAGGAATTGGGGCTGATGCTGTATAGAATTGATTGCTTTGAACAGCAGGCACGTTTCCAGCTACCGGCAACTGTGCTCGCCCAGAGACAGGCATGACCAGTGGAGACGTCGACTTTTTGGTTGCTGGTCGGACGGCCGCTTGCTGGACTTCTATTTTTGTTTCGTCACCAAAGTCTACATTTGCCAGTAGTGAAGCAAATTCGTCATCAGCTACTGCGGGGGTAGCCATCAGAGCGAGGGCAAAAAAGAACTTCTTCAGAGTGTGAATTTTCATCGTAAACTTCCGTGTTTAGAGGATAGAGGTGGAAGACTGCCCCCAATATGATTCCGACGAATTGGGAAAACGGGCGTCTGCAAAAAACAGGTCTTCGGTACTTACATCGCCAGTTCCAGCCATTGCATGCAAACCTTTTATAGCAAAAGAAGTCAGAGTCTCGTTCGGCCAGCGGAATTGGTGGCCTATGTGGGATTGGTTACCTGGTCGATTCAGCCCACACAACTGGACTGATCGGTAAGACTGTAGAGCGCTTGAAATGGATTGGTTTGCGCAGCTACGGCAACTCTTGGATTTAGTCAGCGACGAGCATTGTTTCGTTTAGCCCGTGGTAGTCGCACGCGTGTGCGCGTGTGCCGGGGTTAGATGATCGCGTGCGCCTTCGGCTACCAGTTAAACGACAAACCCACAAAACTTTCGACTCTTTGATTGCGTCGTGGCATATTTTTGTGAGCCGATGGGCGATAGCCCCGGTTATTGACGGTCTGGTTGTGCTCGAAACCGGGGCTATCGCCCATCGGCTCAAAGGTTTCTGAATCATTAGCGCGCCGAAAGTCTCGACGACTTCTGCTACGAGCTAGGACTGGATGTTTCTGCTAGGCCATCGTTGACAACATCCAATAGCAGATTGCGAATTTCATTTTGTCGACCATGATCGCGAATCTGCTGGCCGTCCCGTTCAGTGACATAAAACACATCTGCAATCTGATCCAGGTGGGTATCAATCTTGGCGAAATGCAGATCTAAACCGAGAGTTGCGAACGCTGACGAGACGCGATACAGCAACCCTTCCTGGTCGTATGTAAAAAAGGATAGGATCGTGTAGCGATCAATCGTTTCGTTATCGAATACGACATTGGTAGGCAACACGTTTACCTTGTCGGGTTCACGGCTGCTTTGCAGTGACCATGTTCGCCGATAAGGCGGCAGCGGTTCGTCGGGAGTATCCAGAAGGTGACAAATGCGTTGACAGACTCTAGTGATTCGGTCTTCTGGTGGTTGATCGGGAAAATCAGGATCGGAAACCCAAAACATATCCCAAGCCAAACCACTGTCGAAAGTCTCCACATCAGCGCGAAGAATCCTTAAGCCCAACGTCAACAGCGCGCCCGTGACTCGCGAAAACGTACCTACTCGCGCCTGTCCATGCCGAAGAAAAACCGTGTACTTCATGGCGGAGATCTGCGGATCATATTCCCCGAACGCGTAAGAAGTCTTTGTCGTGGTTAGATTCTGCTGTAAATCCAAAAGCGTGGACGCGATTTGATCGGCGGATTGACGATTCAAAATCGAAAGCGAAAGCTCATTCAGGATTTCAAAACTCTCTTTTGTCGCATCGGCTTGTTGCAAAAGATCTCGCACCGTCTTGCGCTTTTCATCAAGCTCTCGGTCATTCTCTCCTGGCAGGTTTCCGGTTTCAAAGTAGCGGCGCGTCCGCAAATACAATTCTTCGATTAAACCCAGTTTCCAATCGTTGATAACTTCCGGCCCGACGGCTTCAAGATCAGCGACAGCATGCACAATCAGCAACTCCAACCGGCGAACCGAACCGACTTCCTTGGCAAATCCAAGCAGAATCTCCGGATCATTCAGGTCGTGGCGAAACGCTGCAACATTGGTGATCAAGTGCTTCAACACTAACCACTCCAAGATCTCGGCAGACGCCTGATCCAGTTCCAGTCTCTTTGCCGTTTCCTTTGCGATTCTCGCGCCGACAATGCAATGGTCTTCTTCGTAGCCTTTGCCAATGTCATGAATCAGCAACGCTAAATGCAAAAGCGTTTTGTCTTTGATTCGCCGATACCGGCGCCCCATTCCAGTTTCACTGTCAGCCAAATCGGTCGCAGCTCGCACGGCGCGGATCGAGTGCGCATCGACAGTGTATTTATGGTAGGCGTTGAACTGCAAAAGTCCTCGAGTGCGGCCAAACTCGGGAATCAACTGTTCGATGATGCGCAGTTCGTGCAGCCGCTTTAACAGTGAAGCCAACCGCCCAGGCCGACTGAGCAAAGACAAAAACGCACCAATCGCCTCGGGGCCAGGTTCTCCCGGTGGTCGATTCTGCATTGCCAAGCGGATCGCTTGCCAAGTTTTGTGCCCAATTCTGCGGCGATGGTGATTCGCCAAATACATCAACCGCAAAACACGAGACAAACTCGACGTGAACTCTTTGGTGTCCGATTCCACGACCCAAATATGGGTTGGCCCCATTCGAATACTATCGTCGATCTTTTTCGCTCGAGCGCCTTCGTACAGCCTTGCTGCTAACGGGCGTGAACGAGCATCATCGGTAAAGTAGCCAGTGATGTATCGCACATTTCGAGTGTTTTCAAAGTACTCCTGCATGAAGGCTTCGACAGGCAACATTCCCTCGGTGCCTTCATAGCCCCAGGCTTCCGCGATCTCCATCTGAGTCGCTCGGTCCAATATGTCTTGGCTCCTGCCGGCGCGAAAGTGCAACTCCGTACGGACTCGAAGCATGAATGCGTAGGCGTCTAGCAATTGGCGATAGTCTTCGGGCGACAGAACCCCTAGCAATCGGAGTTGACGAAGTTCAACTTCGCCGAATCTTGCAAAACCGATCCAGCGAACAAGTTGAATATCGCGCAAACCTCCTCGCGAGCGTTTAACGTTTGGTCGAAGCAAATAATTCGTCTCGCCCCATTTGTTTCTTTCTTCACGTCGCGCTGCGACAACGTTTGCGATCAATTTTTCACGCCGCCGCAACGCGCCTTGTCGCAGCGCTGAAAAGAACTTGCTGTAAACCTGCAAGCTACCGCCCAGCAATCGAGACTCCGTTAACGATGAAAAAATGACAGCGTCGGCCCAAGACATTCGACACGCTTCATTTGGTTGCCGAATTGAAAAACCAACATCCAGTCCGGCATCAACTAAGTCGCGTGTTAGATTCCCCGCCAACTTGTTTGCCAGTGGTGTCGAACGCGCCGTGGTCAACAGCATCAGATCTGCATCGGAATAGGGCGCCAAATCCCGTCGCCCCAATCCACCGTGTGCAACAAGGGCTACACCACCAGCTAGGGAATCCGTTGAATGTTCGTGAAACGCCTGTTCCCAGACGTCGATGATGATGTCGTCGTACAGGTCTGCCAGGCGCGTAGAAACCTGAATGGCCTGGGAACCAGATTCATGCTGTACACGACACTTCTCGCGACCCGCTTTGAGGCGTTCACGGCATCGCAAGACAACTTTACGAAGGCCCGTAGACATCGGCTGGCCTGATTAAAGGGCGTCCTCACCCCGCTCACCGGTACGTATCCGGATTGAGTCTTCTAGGTTTGTCACAAAGATTTTTCCGTCGCCGATTTGCCCCGTTTGTGCCGTCTTGAGAATCGTGTCGACAACTGTTTGCAGATTCTCGTTTGTGCAGATCACTTCGATTTTTACTTTGGGCACAAAATCGATCGCGTACTCAGTTCCACGGTAGATTTCCGTGTGTCCTTTCTGCCTTCCAAAGCCACGAACTTCGCTCACGGTCATGCCGTGGATCCCCTGGTCCGTCAACGCGTTCTTGACGTCTTCCAGTTTAAAGTGACGTACGATGGCTTCTACTTTTTTCACAATCTAACCTCGAATCTGCGTGCGAACAGATGTGCCGCTTCCGACACGATATCTTTGCCAAATTGTACACTGTGCAGATCCAGCTAAGCTAGTTGGTTGATCGACTACTCACCGGAAAACCAAAAAACTAAGGCGATTAACCCACCCTATCAATGCGTTCACGGTTTTTCCCATACGACTTCTGGAATCGATTCTCGCTGATTGGCGACTCGTGTGACAACAAATAAATAGTCGCTTAAACGATTCAAGTAAGTGATCACCGTGTTCGCAATGTCGGTGTCGGGCTGTGACGCCAACGTCACGACTCGGCGTTCCGCGCGACGGCACGTACCTCTTGCCAAATGCAAATACGAAGCAGACAGACTGCCGCCTGGCAGGATGAATTGTTTCAATTCCGGTAACTGCTCCTCGTGCTCATCAATCAACGCCTCAAGCCGATTGATGTGGGTTTGGCCGATGACTCGCAAGTCAAATTGCTCAGGATCGGGCGTCGCCAATTCCGCCCCAATCGAAAACAACTCGTGCTGTATCTGGTCTAGCTGTTGATCCAGATCAGGAGGCAGATTGCTGGATCGCGCCAGCCCGATGACCGCGTTTAGCTCGTCAACCGTCCCATAGCTTTCGATCCGAATATCGTCTTTACTGACGCGCGGTCCGCCAAACAAACCGGTACTGCCGGCATCGCCTGTTCGGGTATAAATTTTCATTGAATGAAGGCCTGCGAACCTTTAGGTCTGGAAATCATCGTTTGTAACGTCGCCCAGGGATTGCGATACGATTCGCACTGGACGTGCACTGATTATACGCCCCAAGCAAGGAGCCACCTATGAGTCCCCTACCAGAAGGCGACCAAGTCCGCGCCGCTGGCATTTTGTTGTTAACAACTGAGCCCGCGCCCAAGTTTTTACTCATGCGACACCCCAAACGCTGGGATCTTCCCAAAGGTCACTGCGAGGCTGGTGAATCCTGGCAAGAAACTGCCTTGCGCGAAACACACGAAGAAACTGGGATTCAGCCTGAGCAGATTGTCTTGGATCCAGACTTTCGATTCACGCTTAGCTATCCGGTAAAGTACAAGCGCTGGGCGGGTCGTGAATTCAACAAAACAGTCTACTATTTCTTGGGTCGCATCCCGGCACCCGTTGACCTAAAGCTAACTGAGCACGATTCCTTTCAGTGGTTCGATTGGAATCCGCCGCACGAAATTCAATCACAAACGATCGATCCGCTTTTGGCCGCGGTAGCAGAATTCTTGTAAACCACTGCTTTGCAAAGACACTCGCCAAACTGGACCAACGATCCTGCTGGTTTAATCTTCGGGCACACCCAGTTCATCGTACTCGGAGTAAGTCTGATCCAACTGCCGGGTCAAACGTTTCCAACGTCGGCGGCGCCATGATTTTTCTCGCTTACGCTTCAGACGCATGTACAGCCGTATAAAGACCAATAAAAAAGCAGCGATAAGAATTAAGATTTGCCACATTCGATTTTCACGCGATCAATCGTATCTAACAGCTCGGACCTCGAATTCGATCTTACCAATCGCATTCATGATCGGTTTGAATGCATCGTATTCATTTCCATTGGCAAGCGTCGTTGTTGCTAGGCCAATTCGATCTTGTGCCGCTTCGGCTCCCGTCATCGCGTCCAACGCAATCCATTTTCCGTCCACATGAGCAATGTTCCAGATGTGGAACGCCATCCGTTGGTCCTCCCCTGGCACAAAGACAAAACCTGCAACCAGCCGGCAAGGAATTTCTTTGGCTCTTAGCAGCGCTGTCAACAAAGTCGCATATTCGTAGCACTCACCAACGGCTAAGTCTGCGATACTTGAAGCTGGGGATAACCCAGCGCTGGGCTGTTCTTGCATCCATTCACCAGCCACACGACACAGTTCCAACGCAACTTCTTTTTCTGTCACATTGTCCCGAGTACCCGCCGTCGCGGCGATTTGCGAAATTCGCTTGGCTCCAAAATCGATGAACTTAGTTGGCGCCAAATCACTCTTGTCTGGAACCAATTTGGACTTTACGAATCCGCTGGGAATTCTATCCGTTGCAGTGACCAAGACTTGAAAGAGTCCATCTTCCGTCTTGCGAACAGATTGCCCTGGCAGTGCTGGGATTTCGATTGCCACTTTGTCACGCTTTGCAATTCGACTTGGTGATACGACGAATGCGGTGCGAATGGCTTCACTGGGTCGATCGAATTTTCCGGTCAAAGCGATTGCCGTGGATCGAACCATGTCTTTCGGTTTTGTCGCGCCCCCGAGCGCAGATTCTTTGTCTGTCGCGTAGGAGACCAACCCATCGGCTGAGCGAAGCGTTTTTAAGACTGTTCCTTCGTCGTCTACCCACAAGACCTGTTCGACAACTTTATCATTCTCTGGGTCAACCATGTACTGACATGTGACTTCCATCGATTTTGTGAATGTGCCGTCCAACAGCGGAATGGCGACCTCTCCGGTGCACAGCAATTTGACCTTTAACATGCTGAATTGAATCGGATCCAGCGTTTCCAATGTTCGTTCGTCGCCCGCTTTCATAGGACTACGACGTAGCGATTGTTGCACCGCCATCACGCCACGGGCCGTCGATTTCCATTTGATCCGTTTGGTTGTAAGCCCTGTTCCGTTGGTTGCTTCGATAGCCAACAGACCTTCATTGACCGTGCCGCTGTATTTATGAAACATGGGCCCCACTCGCAGCGTGCTATCGATGCTTAGGAGAGCCCCGCGCGATGTCTCTGCCGATTTTTGTACCAAGTGCTGAACAAAAACTGACTTCCCCTGCCGGAATCGAATTTGGTCTTCCAGTACATACTGAACGTTAGCATCGCCGCCCGAAATCAGCTCTTCCATGGAACGCTTGGCAGAAATATGGCTGTAGCCAACTTGTTGTCCATCTAAATAGTACGCATTCCAAGTCTCCCAGTCCGTACCGAATGCTTGCCCGGGAGCCTCCAAGGCAGCGCTGGAACGCTTTTCTTGCTTGGGTTGTTTTTGATTATCAGATCCATTGACATTGGTGGGCCGATCAAGAGGTGGTCGTGGAGGCACATCGCATCCACAAAACACGGTTGCGAAAAGCGACAGTGACAAGCAAAGCGAGTGAAATTGCAATCGGTTCATTTCGACTAACCGCACAGACAGTATCCAGAAAAGTAGCGCCCTTGAAACAACAGTATACCGGCGGTTCGACAAATCCCGTCCTATGAAGTTACGTATACCGCTGATTGCAAAACCGGGTCCGTTTATAACGATTTTGCCAAGTATCAACGATGTTCATGCTATCAGGGATACGATTTTTGGGGAATCTAGGTCCCTATCCACGAATCTCGGTGTCGCGACCGCAGAGTGACCTAGCGTTTGTTGTGTCACCTGAGCTCTGGCTCTGGTTCTTCACAAACAGAACCTCACTCCTCACAAAACAGATTCAAGATGGGTTTCCTCAAACGCATCCTTCGCACCGGTACCTCAGAGGATTCGGCGCAGCCCATTCCAGTGGGCAGCTTCGAGACTTTGACGGAAGACGAACTACAAACACACATGGCGATCAATCGCTATGGTGCGTTTGACCTTACCGATGCAGTGCGCCCTTCCTACGACTTGCAAGTTGTTCCACGGCAAGGCTTTCGTTTCGATCAATACATTGACGACAACGATGGCTCTCGAACACCCGTGATCATGGCGGCAGCGACACGACGTATCCTGATGGAAACGTTCATGGAACTGCTCGATCCATTGGGACCGGTGGTTGACGTTGTCTTGGAAACAAGCCATCAATTTGGTGGCCCGCAACAAGACTTGTACCGCGAGCACATTGATGTGCCTGTCCTGAAAAGCATTCTTTGGGAGCATGAAAATTTGCTGCTCAATGATGGATGCACAGGCGTCGCGGTCATCAACCCATCCAAACGCCAGGAAGTGCAACTGGATGAACACAAGCTTCTGATCATGTATGGCGACCCGCTGGATCGGTTCGAATCGATGTTGATTGATAGCGATATCTATCCCGACAATGACATTCAGTTCATCACCGAAGCAGAGCATGTTCATAGCAGCAGTGAGCGATTCTTTGATGACTTCAGTGTCTTGAAAAATCGCCTTGGCATGGACGGCGAAGATCACGCAGGCGCCTGCTAGTCAGGTTTGCCAGGGCCGCTTCCAACGGTCACAACATCATGAGAGAATGATCGGATCGATTCCGTGACCTCTCTCATAGAAAAGTTGACCATGGCAGAAAAGCGATCTATAGTTTTCAGCGACTGGGGTGACGTTCTCAATGAACTTGATCAACTCAGTGGCTGTGAATACGAGCAAGCTGGCCAATGGAATCTTGGCGAATGTTGCAACCATCTCAATGATTGGCTTGGCTATCCGATGGATGGTTTTCCCAAGTCTCCGTTTCCCGCCGGGGCGATGCTTTGGATGATGAAAGTCGTCATTGGCAAGTCCATGCTCAAGTCCATCATCAAAAATGGATTCAAACCGGGAACTCCAACCGCCCCGCACACAGTTCATTCTGTTGACAAATCATCGGATCACGATGCGGTCCAGAATCTGAAGCAGACGGTGCAACGATTCCAAGACTTTCAAGGCGAGATTCATTCGTCGCCGTTCTTTGGCAGCATGGACAAACCGACTGCCGAAAAACTACAGCTCCAGCACTTCTCGCATCACCTTAGTTATTTGATACCGAAAGTGTGAAAGAGCTGTTAGCGGTACAACTTGTTGACTTTGATGAAAGTCTCGGTTGCTCGAGACGTTTTGAACCGGATACTTTTTCCGCAAGCAATCGCATCGCGAAGCGTGGAGCTTGAGATTTCCAGCACAGGCATCTTGACCACGTTTTCTTCAAACATCGTGATGCGATCGGACCCAGCCAAGCCTTTCAATACCGCAAAGTCAACTGGTGGATCGCCCCCACGCTGGACCACCGCCAGCGTCACCATATCAAGTAGTTGCTCGGGCTGGTGCCACTTGGGCATGGTTGCCAGCGAGTCGCTTCCGATGACCAAAAACAACTCCGCGTCAGGATGTTCCGAGCGAAACTCTTTCACAGTGTCCACTGTATAGCTGATGTCGCCGCGGGCAATTTCGCGATCATCAACAAAATGCTCGGGGCAACCGCCCAAGGCCAACTGCAGCATTTGTAGCCGTTCTTGGTCCGATGCTTGCGGACCATTTTGCTTGAGTGGCGACGTCGCTGCTGGAACCCAATGCAATTGGGTCAATCCAAATTGCTCGACCGCAGTCTCACCAATCCACAGATGTCCCATGTGCACAGGGTCAAACGATCCGCCGAAAATCCCGATACGCATCATTCGCCTCAAAAAATCGAATCTTCAATCCAATGACCATACGTGTCCTTGGCGCAGCAGACAATCCGGCAGAATCCGCGGATCATTTTCCACACCAATTCATTCATCGGGCGAATCAAGTATGCTGACCGAAAACCACTCGAACAGCTTTTCTGCCAATCCCACCGCCTCAGCGATGCCCGAACCCGACGGATTTGAATTTGAACCGCCACCCCAGGCTAAATTGCCAGAGGTGGATGATCGTCAGGCTGAACTATTCGAGACAGAGCCGCCACCCTGGGAACTCGCTGACCAAGATGACATCGCGGTAGCCTGTGTTGTTTTCAGTGAACAGCCCTACGGTCCGTACGACTACCGGATTCCAGATGATTTGCGCGGCGAGTTGCAGCCTGGCATGCGAGTGCGAGTACCACTTGGGCGGCGGCGAAAAACGATCATTGGCTGGTGTACCGAAACCAAAATAGGATCGTCAAAACAAGGTTCACTTCGCGAAGTCGCAGAAGTTCTTGATGACGCGCCGCTGTGCGACGCGCCGCTTGTGCGGCTTGTGCTTTGGATGGCTCACTATTACCAAGCCCCAATCGGACAAGTCTTTGACACACTGATTCCTTCCAGTGTGCGGTCCAACGCAGGGACTCGCGAACGAACCTATCTCACTCCAGCGCCAGCAGCCGATGACGAAGATCTTGTCAACGCACTTCCAAAAAAACAACAAGCCGCGCTCCGACATTTGATCGCTGCGGGCCGGCCAATGACATCCAACCAACTGATGGCACTGGCCGAGTGCACCAGTGGCCCCGTTCGGCAATTGCGAAAAAAGGCCTTGGTCACTGAAACAGTTCAACGAGAAATGACGACGGGCACGCCGACGCGTTGGCAATTGGATGATGGCGAAAAAGAACAGAAGCATCAACTCACCAAGGATCAAGAAAACGCTTTGTCGCGGATTCAATCAGCACTTGATTCAGGAGAATCGCGGACACTGCTATTGCATGGTGTCACTGGCAGCGGCAAAACAGAAGTCTACATCCAAGCCATCGAACACTTGGTCAAATTTGCCCGTGGGGCAATTGTCTTGGTTCCAGAAATCAGCCTGACGCCGCAAACGCGTGGACGCTTCGAACGACGTTTTCCCTCGGTGGCGGTGCTGCACAGTCAGATGTCGCCAGCAGAAAGACACTTTCAGTGGCAAAGAATTCGGCGCGGCGATGTGCAAGTCGTCGTGGGGCCTCGTAGTGCTATTTTCGCTCCCCTGCCGAACTTGGGGCTGATCGTGATTGATGAAGAACATGATTCTTCGTTCAAGCAAGACACACAGCCACGGTATCACGCGCGGCGTGTCGCTCTCGCGCGCTCAAAATCGTTAAAGATCCCGCTTGTCCTGGGCACAGCAACGCCTTCGCTGGAATCCTGGCACGCCACAACCACCGGTCGCGCCGAACTCGTCCGCATGCCAGCGCGAGTTGGTAACCGCCCAATGCCAGACGTCCAACTGGTCGATTTGCGAATCCGTGACGATCGCACCTACGGCGCGATCAGTCGCCCACTGCATCAAGCGATCAATGAAACGCTGCGAGAAAAAGGACAAGTGATTCTACTGCTGAACCGACGCGGCTTTGCAACCAACATCCAGTGTCCATCATGCGGGCATGTGGTTACCTGCCCAGACTGTGACATGCCACTGACTCACCATCGAGATGGCGGAAAAGCCGTTTGCCATTACTGTGACTATACGATTCCCACTCCGCCCTGGTGCCCAGAATGTACGTTTGACGGTATTCGGTACGGTGGATTGGGCACCCAGAAATTAGAAGTCGAGATCAAGGCGAGATTCCCCAACTCCACCATCGCACGAATGGATAGCGATACGATGCGCAAACCGGGCAGCCATCAACGGGTGCTTGCCGCATTCCGCGCAGGCGAAGTCGATTTGTTGCTGGGAACACAAATGATCGCAAAAGGCTTGGACTTTCCCAATGTGCTGCTGGTCGGCGTGATCAATGCCGATGGCGCACTTCACTTTCCTGATTTCCGTGCCGCTGAAAGAACGTTCCAACTGGTCACACAAGTCGCGGGACGAACCGGACGCAGTGATCGTGGCGGGCGCGTCATTGTGCAAACTTTTTCACCAGAACATCCTGCCATTCAGGCCGCGTCAAGGCACGACTACGAGAAATTTGCGACCGAAGAATTAGCCCATCGTGTGAAGTTCAACTATCCGCCACTTGGATGCGTCGGACGGATCATCATTCGCGGCGCGGTCGAACAAGTCACCGAAGCAACTGCGGAAGCGATGCGGATTCACTTGGAGGCTTCGCGAGAAGCGTTGGGCGCCGAAGTCAGAATTCTTGGCCCAGCGCCACCGCCGATCTCAAAACTACGTGGCAAGTACCGTTTCCACATCTTGCTCCAGTCGATCAGCCCCAATCAACTGGGTGAAACCATCCGGCGCACGACGTCAAAGTTCAAGATTCCAGAGAAAGACGATGTGCAATTCGTCGTGGATATCGACCCGATGGACATGCTGTAATTTCGGGCGCAACCAGGCCGTCAAAAACCGGGGCTATCGCCCATCGGCTCATTTGCGCTGTCGGCGCCGAGTTGGTTCAGAACCCTTTGAGCCGCAGGGCGATAGCCCCGGTTTCGAGCACAACAGGCTATTGCCGGCTAACGCCTTGTCGCTCACCGAAAAGTTGTTTCCAAAAAAATCACAGCTTCGGAGAGTCAGCGCCAATCGAACCGGGATCAATCCAACTTCCATCGGGATCAAGCTCAAATGTTCCCATTTCAAAATCCAACAGAACTCGCAGCACTTCATAGCTGACCCACACTTCTAACAAATCGTTTTGCGCATCCAACAGATCCGACAATGCTGAAACCAAGTCACGTGCCGCGGTTGGTGATGTTCTTGACGTTGTTTGATTTTGTTGTGCGGGCGGGTTCAATCGCAATCTTGCGATATCAACCTGAGCGATCGCAACCTGCACTGCCGCGCGACGAATTTCCAGATTGATCTGACTCAGCTGAATGATTCGGATAGTGTTTTGCAAACTCTGTTTTATACGGTCTTCAAACAGCATGTAATCACGGCGCGCCTGCTGGTATTCAATCAACGCATTGCGATACTGATTGCGCTCAGCGACTCTGACCAATGGCGAATCGTACTGCAGGCCAAACTGAAGTTGTCCACTGTCCTTGTTAAACCCCAGCAAGTTATTCGAGCTGGTTCCAACACTGCCATTGACCGAAAGGCTCAAGTCACTCTTAAGAGCGTTGGCAAAAAACTCGATCCTTCGCCATTGGTCGACAAGATTGGCACGTGCATTCATCCAGTCCAAACGCTGGACCCGCGCCACCTCAACCGCCTCCTCCGATTCGATCTGCACAGGTAGCAAACCGATTCCTTGAAGCCTGATTTCTGCTTGCACCAAAGACAATTCCAGCAACAAATCCGACAGTTTTGTTGCCAAATCTATCAGCTGTTCCCATTCTTTCTTTTCTGGCGAACTCTCTTTCTTCTTGGACTCGGAATCAGGTTCCAGCTCGAGATCCATTTCGGAATCATCATCGTTCTTTCGCTCGATGAGTTCCAACCGAAGGTCTCGGTTCTCGGCCAAATCGCTTTCTAGTTTTGGCAGTCGCGATTCCAACATTTCGACCTGGCCAGTTAAAACTTGCTGGTCATAGACGCGTTGGTCAACGTCCGCAGACAACCGCTTGATTTGTTTTGCGACACGCTCCAGTTGAGACTTTCGTTGCGGCAGCTTTTCCAAAAAGCTATCCATGTCCGCGCCGGCATCGGACAAATGAGACTCGATATCGTCGTCCAAATCCGCGATTGCTTCCAGCGCGTCGTCAACAAACTCAAAGCTAGGATCATCGCGTCGCTTGCGAATTCGAATCAGGATTTCTGACAATTCGTCTTGGATCTGATTCAGCTTTGGATCGATCAAGACAAATCGGTTCAGCACGTCGTCTTTGATCTCCAAAGGCAATTCCGGCGGAAGACCCAGCTCGATCTTGAACGCGTCAACTCGGCTAGCATAGGACGCTTTGGCAGCCAACAAACTACTTTGCGCGTTCAGCAAAGCTTGTCTTGCTTGGTCCACCTGCAACCGAAAACTAATCCGATTCGCCCCGAAAGCAGCATCCAAGAGTTCCAAACTACTTCGGAGCGCCGCGATGTTGGTCGTTTGGTTACGAATCTGTTGTTGGGTCTGCAACAGATCAAGGTAACCTCCCGCTCCAGGTGCACCATTGCGTCCACTCGGCAAACCAGCGATCAAACCTAGACCGGCTTGGCCAACGTTGTTACCCAACGTTGGTCCGCTGCCAGAGTTGCGGCCCGTTGCAATGTTGACATAGAACCCTTGGCGAAATTGTTGCATTTGCCGAACGTTGGCCAATAGCCGACGTTCGCTTTGTGTCAAATTCTCTAGCACACGGGCACGGCCACCGAACCGCAGCAAGGGCTGGACAATGGAAAAATCAAGCGTCGATGAAAATAGGTTGCCGCCCGAGCCCCACGCGTCCCACACAAGGCTGTTGGCAAGCCCGGCGACAAGTTGCGCGCCAGTCGCTGACAACTTGCTAAAGCCAACGGAATTTGTGTGTGAAGTATTGCTCTGAGCGCCAACGTCACGACCACGAAAGTCTTGTTCAATTCTTCCATCCGCAAAGAACTGATGATCGAACTGAAATCTTTCGAAGGTGACATCCAGTGCCGAAAGGTAAAGCGTTTCCAAGTTGTCTTGATAGTCACGTGAATGAATCCGCGCGACTCGCACAGCATCTTTGAGCGTCAAGCTTATTTGGCCATCTTCATCGATCGGCAACGATGCGTGCCAGCCAACCGGTTCGACGGCAGGAATGTGGCCATACTGATCCCAGTCTGCCCCCTGCATTCCATCGACACAACGCATCAAGCGATTCGAGTTCGGATCGTCCGGCGGCATTGGTGGGCAATCGATCGCATTGGGATCGTGCAGCCGTGAAACTGGCGATGGATAAATGCTTGCGTTCTCTAGATGGCCACCTTTTTGAACGATCGCATGGTAGGATTCGCTATCCGCTTCAGTACGGTATCGGTGCCGCGAGCAAGCTGGCGCGGCGATAAATATCGCTGAAAGCGCAATGCCTTTCCAATTTCGACGGGGTGATACAGTGGACAAAATCCAGAGGTTCCAGCTGGCGTACCTTCAGCGCAGATTCATAATCAATGATCGGCATGGAACTGGTAAAGACTGAGGATTTGTCCGATTTTTCCGGTCACTGTTCCACTTGGCAATGAAACAAGAGTGGCAGTTGGCCGCATGGTTTGTAGCCAGATCGCAAAAACGACGGCCTGCCCTCGGTCGATCGCATCACCTAACATAGCCAACGAAGAAATCGCTCTCAGGAACAAATGCTTGAATCAAATGTCTGAATCTGACGAACAACCACGTGGAACACTAACCACACGAACAATGACAATGCCAGCGGACACGAATCCGGCGGGCGATATTTTTGGAGGCTGGGTGCTTTCGCAAATGGATATCGCCGGCGCGATTTGCGCTGGCGAGCGTGCTCAGCGGCGCGTTGTCACCGTGGCTCTTGAAAGCATGAGTTTCATCCGGCCGGTGAAGGTTGGCGACATACTATGCGTCTACGCCGAAGTCACAACTGTCGGCCGAACATCGGTTACCGTACACGTTGAAGCCTGGGTACGTCGTGGCAGAATCGGCGATCGCGAGAAAGTCACCAGTGGTGAATTCAAGTTTGTAGCACTGGATGACAACAACGCTCCCGTTCCAGTGCTTCAATAGCAAACTGTCGATTTTCTTGCACCCTGTTTCCAACAAGCGGCACTTGCCAATCCGCGATGCAATTCCACACGCCCTCTTCTTCCGTCCAGCCGACTATCAGAGAACCGCTGATCTACGCGCAAAAAACGGCAGTGTTCTAAGAACGACTGCCGAAGGGCGTTATGTTTCAATCGTATACGTGATTTGCCAGAATTATTGCCCGGCAACCCAAACTCGCCAGCGACCTTCGTCAGAGACCGTAGCTAAATCGTCTGCACCGTTCTTGTCAAAATCCCAGACGACCGGTTTTTCAAGAGCAAGTCCGAATGGGATTCCAAAGGTTTCATTGACCCAGTCGTTGCTATGCCAGCCGCGATTTACGTCATCGACGTACCACCACCCCATTCCAAGTGCGCTCGTTCCGGTGCGGTAGACACCGACGTCCGCATGACCATCGTTATTCCAATCACCGACAACTGGAATCTCATTGGTATTAGCCAAGCCACCAAAAGCAATGCCCGGCTCTTCTAGCTCATCGGGAG
>CAYNNP010000057.1:0-29019 GCA_964398215.1 uncultured Pirellulaceae bacterium
CCCGTGTTTTCGAGCTTTTGGGCGAAGCAGTTGTGGGTAAAGACAAGGCTGACGCGTCGGGTTACCAAAAACCAATGCCGGACGTAAAAGCGCAACTCCAGAATGTCCTATTTGATTCGTTCGCGTAGTTCGGCTGATAGTTCGCTGATTTTGACTCTGGTTTGTTCGAGCGAGTCGCGCTCGCGAATGGTGACGGTTTGGTCGCTGACCGTGTCGGTGTCGACTGTGATGCAAAACGGGGTGCCACTGGCGTCTTGGCGGCGATAACGTCGACCAATGGCTCCGCCCTCGTCGTAGAAGACAGGCATCTGTTCTTTGAGTTCGCCGTAGATGTCTTTGGCGATTTTGGAAAGGGCTTCGTCTTTTTTGACCAAGGGCAAAACGGCAGCTTTGATGGGAGCCAGACGAGGGTGAAGACGCATGACGGTCCGCTCTTGCATGTTCCCTTTGTCGTCAGGCGCTTCGTCGATCTCGAACGCTTCGCACAGAAATGCCAGGACGCCACGGTCGGCACCAGCGGATGGTTCGATCACATGAGGAACGAATTTTTCGTTGGTCACGGCATCGCGGTAGGCCAAGTCGCGTCCGCTGCCTTTGTGTTTGGGTTTGCCATTGTCGCCAAGTTCGACCGTCATCGGGTCGGTGTTCGGGTCAAGCTTTCCTTCCATGTGGCTGCGGAGGTCAAAGTCGCCTCGGTGGGCAATGCCTTCGAGCTCGCCGTATTCGCCAGCTGGCAAGAACGGGAAAGCGTATTCAATATCGGCGGTTCCGACGCTGTAGTGGGCGAGTTCTGCGGTGTGGTGCTCGCGCATGATCAGGTTTTCGTCGGACAGCCCAAGGTTCTGGTACCAAGCCATGCGGCGGTCGCGCCAGTATTGGTACCATTTTTGTGATTCGTCTGGATGGCAGAAGAATTCGATCTCCATCTGCTCGAATTCACGCGAGCGGAAGGTGAAGTTTCGCGGCGTGATTTCGTTGCGAAAGCTCTTGCCAGCTTGTCCAATTCCGAATGGGATTTTGACTCGGCTGGTATCCACGACGTTCTTGAAATTGACAAAGATTCCTTGAGCCGTTTCGGGGCGCAGGAAGGCCGCGTCTTCCTCGCCGCCCAGTGCGCCGAGGGTCGTTTTGAACATCAAATTGAACTCGCGCGGCTCGGTCAGCGTGTCCAGCGTTTTCGCGTCGGGAGCCAATACGAGGCTAGTAGAGTCCAGGTCTTCGACGTTGATCGTTTCGTTACCGAGGGCAAGTTTTTCGGCGTCTTTGTTGCGGAGTTTGAAGAACTTCATCGCTTTTTTGCGGATCGTTTCTTCTTCCTGCTCGGCGTCGACCATCGCGGTGACAAAGATCTTTTGTTCTTTTTCGGTATGTTCGGCCCAGCGTCCGCGCAGTTGGTCAAAGCGATATCGTTTTTTAGATTCGCGGCAATCGACCATGTGGTCATGGAACAGGTCGTAGTGTCCGCTGCATTTCCAGACTTGAGGGTGCATGATGATCGTGCAATCGAGCCCGACCATCTGAAAAGTGCTGGGAGCGCCGCTTGGCTGAACCAATTCGTTGTGGCCAGCGATCATGTCCGACCACCACGCTTCCTTGAGATTTCGTTTGAGTTCAACCCCCAGCGGGCCGTAGTCCCAGAACCCTTGGATGCCGCCGTAGATCTCGCTGGATTGAAAGAGGAATCCACGTTCTTTACAGAGCGAGACGATTTTGTCCATCGATTTCATGGTAGGGCCGTAGCAAGAATTCAGTTTTTCAGTGGGCAGTTTTAGCATTGCTGGCGCGCGTGCAATATTTGAAGTCTGACGCGCCGATAGAGCGTTTAACAAGTGGGCAGCGCCGGAGTGAACACTGCGAGGCCAAGCTTGTGAAGTTTCAGAGCAAGGTTCACCGAATCAAAATTGCTGTTTTCGGGTCCGGATCTGATTCGGGCCTGCTTTTTCGGGCCGTTAGTAGCGATTGCTGCCAAATGGTAGAGGCGAGGCGATTTGGGTGCCGCCGCCAGTCAGTGGGCCGCCACTGGCATCGATATTGGCGTTGAGCTGACGACTCAGAGCAGCGACGCGTTCGACGATCAGCGGCTGCGTATTGTTCAGGGCCAGGGCGCGATTGTAGTTCTGAAGAGCTTGGGTCAAATCACCAGATTTCTCGCGAATTTGGGCCAGTGCAACCCAGGCTCGCGAGTTGGTGGCGTCTTGGAGAACTGCGTCTTCCAGGTATTTCAAAGCCGTCTGAGGTTCGTTGTGTTCTTCGTAGAGACGGGCCAATTCGACGCGTGGCTCGCTGAAGTTTGGGTTTTGCGACGCCCAGTTCTTGAGGAGTGCGAATGCCCGATCTGGGCGGCCGGTTTCGTTCAGCAACACGGCGAGCCCACGATGGCATTCAATGTGATTTGGGTTGTGGTCAAGGCACTGGTTGTAAAGTGCTTCCGCCTGTTGAACGAGTGAAATCTCCCCGCGCTGGGTCCCCAGTCGATGGGTGCAGGCGGCCAAGTTGTAGTAGCCATCAGCGTTCTGTGGGTCGTTTTCGATGACCTTTTGGAATTGCTGCAATGCGGCCGTGTACTGACCCTGTTCAAAAAGCCGGGTACCCTGGGCATTTTGGCCACTTGAGACCCACCGACAGCCACCGCTGCACATGGTGAAAACACCAAGCGTGATTAGAAAAGTCGGATAGATTGGCGATAATGCACCAAATCGTGGTTCTTTGGACATCGCTGGTTCATCCTTGAAACGCAACTGCCGCTCGGAGCGGAGAACTTCTGTAGTCATTGTGGGGTACGGAGGCCCGAATGGCCGACGTTATCAGTGAGCAATCTTGCGCTGCAAGGTGATTTTGGGCGGTTCCTCGGTTTTTCATCTGACTGACTTGAGCGATAATGCCAAAGATCTGAAATTTAACGCTGTTAACCAGGGTTGATTACGACGGCTCTGTAGAGGGGGTTGGTTGGATTTAGCCCCTGACTTTGCGGCCCTTGCGGCATCACGGTTGCGTAAACGGAACTTTTAACGATAGAGACACGTCCAAACTGCCGAGATTCATCGCAAGCCGATTCGCCGGAACAACCCGGAGTAACCGGGATAAAACGGGCTCAAACCCCGTGTTAGTACCGATTTCCGTTGCGAAACAGACCTTGGCGAGTACACTCCAAATCAATTATTTGTGCACACTGCGCAACTTTCCTAGCTTATCGAATTTTAAGTTTGTACAGCATTCCCAACACGTTTTTTTGGGCGTTCCTGATGGCTTTGTGTCATCAGTGGGCTCAGCGTATGGAAAATGGCTGGAAAAACAGTGACCGCCTGATTTCTGGTGGTTGCCTTCATAACTTTGTCCTCTCACGAGGCATGACAGAGGCCTTTGGATGACCTTCCGCAAACCTCAATTGAATCGCAAATCAACATCCCGCAAGCGTCGTGCAAGCGGTGTTCGAGAGCGACTACGTAAACGTTTGGCCAAGCGACATTCTCTGATGGAGACATTAGAGACTCGGCAGTTGCTTGCCGGTCCCGACCTGATTGGCATTCAGCCAAGCGAAGGGACTTTGCTGAATGACGGTACGGTCCTAAGTGTATCGCCAAGAGAATTGGTGTTCAGGTTCGACGATGACACGGTGTTGGATGCCGACACGTTGTCTGCTATTCGAATCTCGCGTGCGGGTGAAGACCGTGTCTTTGAGGCGGCTTCAGCGACGACTGACCTGGGTACAAGCGGCCAAGTTTTGGTGGAGTTCCGATCGCGAGCGGTTGGTGCCACAGGCAATGGTCAGCAAGTGACGTTGACGAGCAGTTTGCTGAGTTCTTCGCTGCCTAACGTGACGGTCCTTGACGGTACGGTTTCGATTGAAGTCAACAACAATCCGAACAATCCAACTCGCGTTCGCGATCTGATCAGTGCGGTTGAGAACAACGCAGAAGCCAATGCTTTGTTGGAAGTGATTCAGGTTTCAGGGCCATCTGGCACGGATGTTGGAACCACCCTTCAGCCGGGTACCTTGACATTAGAAGGCGCGAATGCAGCGGAAGCGCTGACCGATTTTGGGACCAATGGGCAAGCTCGATTGCGGTTGGTTTCGCGTCTATCTGGCGCGGATGGTCGTGATATTCAGGTTGAAATTGAACAGCGAATCTTTGGTGGTGCGGCCAACCCAGTTGTGGTTGTGACGGACCAAACGGTCCGTGTCGAGTTGAACAGTACGCCTGGTTTTGAGTCAACGGTTCAAGACTTTATCGATGCCATCCAAAGCAACCCTGACAGTAACAGTTTGTTGTCATTGTCTTTGGTTGAAGGAAATACCGGCGTCGTGATTGGTGGCATTCCACCATCCTTTTCACCGCTGTTGCTTAGCGGAGTAAGCGATGTGGTTGTCGAGCCTGGTTTTGTTGGGCTGGGTGATTCGCCTCGGGAAATTGTGTTTCGGTTCGCCGAACCGCTACCGGATGATATTTATCAGATCGAGATTTTGGGAGCCGGCCCAGTTGCGCTGTTGAATGCCGAGGGCGAGCGATTCCAAGACGGCGAAAATCTGAGCACAAGCTTTTCGATCAATCTGGGACCCCAGGTCGTTGCGGTTGTTCCGGAGCCTGTGCGCCGAAACAGCAATGGCGGGTTGAGTCCACAGACTGGAACGATTGAAGTTCATTTCAACAACGATGACTTGGCACCAGCGTTGGCAGAGAACCCTGCGTTTTATCAGTTGGTTTTCACTGACGATACAGTTCGCAATACCGATGACGTGGTAATCACGCCTGTGACGGTTGATTACAACAACATCACGAATATCGCTACGTTGGATTTTCAGCGACCGCTTTCGCGGATTCAAGATCCTTCATCCCCCAATGAATTCTTGACCGGCGCGGCGCGATTGCGAGTGGGAGCTAGCGAGGGTTTGGCACAGCCACCATCGGAAGTTTCACTTGCGATTGGGACAACCGAAATTGATCCTGGCGATAGTTTCTCTACCGCGTTTGATTTGAATACTCAGTGGACGATCAATGGTGATCGTACGCAATCGGCGACACTCAGAAGTGAGATCTTTAACACAGAGGCGTTTAGTTTGGACTTGCCTGGTCCGGACTTGCCCGGTGTGCGCGAGATTCGGCCAGACGATCCAACCCGTTTGACACGTACTGTTCCATTGGACTTTGTGCGTAATGGCGCTGATGTCGTGGATGGTATTTCGGTCATCCAATACAACTTTGTCTCGTCATTTTTGGGTGATGACCCGAACCGGCCAGGGATCACTAACGACACAACGTACTTCAACCTGATTAGCGAGCAGCAGAAAGTGCGTGTTCGCGAAGCGTTGCAGTTGTTCAGCGAATACTTGGGCGTGAACTTTGTTGAGGTCGAAGGCGACCCTACGAACCAAGCGTTCTTTTCGATCGCGGTTGGCGATTTGTTTGGTGCCGACCCAACGATCAATAGTGGTGACGGTGGTGTTGCTGTTGTCACGGCTGACCGGAACGCTGACGGCATCGACGATTTGGCGGTATTGGATTTCCAAGACTTTGATGAGTCGATCGATGATCAGTTTGGCGGCGAGTTCTTCCGTGGTGCGATGTTCGCAGTGGGGCAGTTGCTAGGGTTTGGGTTTGCCGATAGCTTGCCGCAACCAGTGACTCAAAGCACGAGCTTTATTTTCCAGCCGGGTGTGGATAACGAACCTGCGTTCCCAAGTGCCGCTGATATTGTTCATGGCCAGTTCTTGTATCGCCCCGACAGTATCGACATCGACCTGTACCGGTTTTCGGTAGATACGGCAGGTGACCTGTCTGTAGAAGCGATTGCGGAGCGTTTGGGAGTTCCAAGTCTGTTGGATACAGCGCTGAGACTGTATCGCGCCGATAGCTCGGGTTCGTTTGTTGAGATTGCCCAAAACGACGATTACTTTAGCAACGATTCGTTCGTTGACGTGCGCATCGGGCCTGGTACCTACGCGATTGGTGTCAGTGCGAAAGGCAACACGAACTATGACCCAGCGATTGAAGGCACAGGGTTTGGTGGCTTGAGTGAAGGCGACTATGAGTTGCGTCTCGAGTTCCAGCCGCTAGGCAATAGCGGTTTGGCGGACACAACGGGTGTCGCTCTTGATGGGGACAATGATGGTCTCCCAGGCGGTTTCTTTGATTTTTGGTTTGTGCCAAGCGATCCAAACAATACGTTGTACGTTGATAAGCTAGGTACCAGCAGCGGCGGCCAGTTGGGTACTGTTGGTAATCCTTATCGCGAGATTGACCAAGCGATTGCAGCTTCGCGCGAGGGCGATACGATTCGCGTGGTTGGCAACGGTGGTATCGACGGACTGCTGGAGACGCCTGAGGATAACTTCAGCTATCAGATTGGTTTCAGCAATAACGGTTTGCCACTCGCTGACGGCACATCACTGGATTTGCCCCAGGGTGTTCAGTTGGTGGTGGATTCTGGAGCGATCTTGAAATTCAGTCGTTCTCGAATCGGTGTTGGTAGTGTTTCACCGCTGATTGATGTTAGTAATTCTTCGCTTCAGATTCTTGGTACACCCACGATTGTGGGGGCGAATGGTTTGCCTGCACGTGATGGAACCAACGCATTGATTCCTGGAAGCGTTTTCTTAACAAGTATCAATGATGATACGGTTGGTGTTGGAAACGTATCAGGGTTCACGCCAGAAGCTCGGCCGGGCGACTGGGGCGGGATCGATTTCCGTGGTGATTTGGATTCGGCTGATGAGTTGCGCACCAATCGCGAAGATGATGGCGTGTTCTTGAACCATATTCAGTACGGTGATTTCCGTTACGGTGGTGGTTCGGTATCCATTGGTGGCCAGCAAGTTGTTGTTTCGCCGATTGATTTGGCGGTGACACGGCCAACCATCATTAACTCGCGAATCACAGACAGTTCTGATGCTGCGATTTCAGCGACACCAGATACGTTCCTAGAGACACGATTCACGGAAGCAATTTTCCAAGCGGACGGCGTGTTCACGCCTGACTATGATCGGGTTGGTCCCGATATCCATGGCAACTTTATCGCCGACAACAGTATCAATGGTTTGTTCATTCGGTTGCAGACACGAACTGGAACAGAACTCGAAAGCATCACATCATCTACTCGGCTTGATGATACGGATATTGTTCATGTGCTGACGGAAAACTTGGTCGTCGAAGGAACCCCTGGCGGTCCTGTATTGAACTCGACGGCGCCAAGTTCGCTGTTGGTACGATTCGATGCTTTGTCAAACGGTACGGTGCCAGCAGGTACTTATGTTTATAGTTTGACAAATGTTGATTCCTCGGGTGTTGAGTCGGCGGCCAGCCAACCAACGATCCCGGTCACGTTGAATTCGCAAGGTTCGATTCGATTGAATCAGTTGCCCACGATTACGCCGGGTTCAGACTTCATTTCTCGAAATCTGTATCGTGCTGAAGTGGATCCGGTATCCGGACTTCCGGGTACTTTCCGATTGGTCGAGCAGCTGAACGCTAGTAACACATCATTCGTGGATCAAGCCACAGTCGGAACGACTGTGCTGCCTTCGGGAGACAACCTGCTACGAAGTCGTTTGGATGCGAGTTTGAAAATTGATCCGGGGACTGTGCTGAAGCTTGATGGTGCTCGAATTGAAGCAACCTTTGGTGCGGACATTATCGCCGAAGGAACCAGCGCGGAGCCGATTGTATTCACCAGTCTTGAAGACCAACGGTACGGTACCGGTGGAACGTTTGATACAAACAATCGTCTTGATCAGGCAGAGTTGAATCCAGGCGATTGGGGTGGTATCTACATTGGTGCCGGAGCAGCTGCCAGCATTGACAATGCAGTCATTGCGGGGGCAGGTGGTGTAACACGAATCGAAGGTGGATTTGCGTCCTTCAATGCGATCGAACTTCATCAAGGCACCTTGCGTTTGACCAACTCCTTACTGGAGAGCAATGCGGATGGACGTAGCGCCCCTTCCGGGACGCGAGTCGGTCGTAACGACAACAGTTCAGGTACCGTATTTGCTCGGGCTTCTCAACCGATCATTGCTGGTAATGATTTTGTTGATGGCACCGGACCAGCCCTTTCCTTTGACATTAACTCACTGAATCATATTGAGAACGCGGATCCGGGCCGCAGCACCGGTAGTCTCGATCGCTTTGATGTTGTTGGGAATACTGGTCCGTTGATCACTGACAACTCATTGACTGACAATTCAATCAATGGATTGGAGATTCGTGGTGGTCAATTAACGACGGGCGGTGTTTGGGACGACGTTGATATCGTTCATGTTGTGACCGAGACGATTGAGATACCGAATGAACATATCTTCGGTGGATTACGTTTGCGTAGTGACGCGCGTGGAAGTCTTGTTGTTAAATTCGAGAATAGCGACGCTGAAGACGCTGGTATCGTTGTCGGTGGAACGCTGGTTTCCGCCAGTAACGAATTCGTTGACATTGCAGATCGAATCGGCGGGTCTTTGCAGCTGGTTGGTCATCCTGATTTTCCAGTCGTGTTAACGACCTTGGCGGATGACTTCGCTGGTGCTGGATTCACACGCGACGGTATTCCGCAGGTGGATACCAATGGTGATGGTATCGCAACAGGTACACTGGCCCAAAATACGATTGGTTTTGACGGTGGAACAGGAACAGGTCCAACGTTTGCTGTCTTGCCGGCTGGCCCCGAAGTGAATCAGGGGCTGACGATTGACAACGACGTGAACCAGAACGTGCCGGGATTCTTTGAAGCAACGCCCGCGAATGGAAACGAAATAGGGTTCCTTCAGAGCGGTGTTACTGTTGAGGATCTTGTGACAGGCCAGATCCTGATCGACCAGGACTTTATTTTCCAATACAACACCTATATCGAGGTCGGGACAACGGTTACGAACCTTTCTGCGACCACGATTACACAGCCGGCGACTTTGATCGCTGACGATGTTGTTGAGAGTCGTGGAACGTTTCCTGGCCCCAATGGCGTAGTGAACTGGGTCGCTACATCGCAATTTGTGAATGGTGTTTCGGTACTGTTTTCGGCGCTTGATCTAAGTTCAGCCACAGGAAACCTGGGCGACATCCGAGTGATTAGTTACTTGGACGAAGATGTCGGAGCCGTAGGTGATGATATTTTGGTGACCACCGGCACACCTGGTGATGTTGATTTCCGAGCCTTCACGATTGATGGTGGTGGACGGTTCGGGTTCTCTCACGGTGGTTTTTACATTCCTGACGGAACGAACTTGGCCAATGCGTCCTACGCTGGTTGGGCTGCGGATGCATTTCCAGATCTAGACACCCAGATTCAAGCTGGTGGGCAGAACTTTACAATTGCAGGCGATATTGATTTGGTAGATTTGCCAAATACGCCTGATCCTGTATTTGGAACGTTGTTTGGTCCCAATGATGTAACGACTGCGTTTGCTTGGGATACGGATCCAGCTGCGGCAACTTCAACGATTACATCATTTTTGGAATTGTTGCCAGCTGACCCCTCGGTTCAGCGTCCGCCGATTCCGGTGTTTGACGCAGGGCTTTGGAATGGCGTGACGGTTCGCGAAGGTGCCAATGATCGCAACGTTGTGGCGGTACCGGAAGCGGAACCAGCTCGCACCTCGATCTTCAGTACGAATGCGATTCCTAGTCAAGCTCAGTTCTTGGGTGAGATTGCACCGAACGAACAGTCTGGCGATGAAAATCGCCGTTTGGGTTTCGTTGTTGATGGAGTGATCACAACGCCTGATGATGTTGATGTCTATTCCTTCATTGGTGAAAGCGGAACAGAAGTTTGGTTGGATATCGACCGAACTGCAAATCGTTTGGACACTGTTGTTGAATTGATCGATGCCAACGGGCGAACGCTTGCTGCGTCCAACGATTCGATTCTTGCAGAGACAAACGAGTTTGCTTTGTTTTCAGGCAACGGACTGGATCCAGATGCCGCTCAGGCACTGAATGTGGTTCCACAGGTGTTGCCAGTTCAGGAAATAACCATTAGCGAATCGATTGTTGATGCAACTGATGGCGATCTAACGTTTTCGATTGCAGGTACCGACGATATTGTGACGGTGCCATTCGATTCGTTCTTGTTCAATCCAGCTGCTGCGATTGAAACGGCTCTTGAATTGACCTTTCCAGATTTGGGCAATGTCGAATCATCCTTGCTACGTCGGCGCGACCGAGAGGTTGATGGCTTCGGCACGATTGTTCGCGAAGGAGAAGACTTTACTATTCAGCTACGGTTTGATCCAGCAAACTTTGTGGCTCGAACAGTGCCACGCGTGAGTGTAAGTGGGATCGGTATTGATGGTGCTGCCGTGACTGGATCCGTGGTTGAGCGAGTTGTCGATTCACAGTTGCAAGATGCATTTTCCACCAATCCTAGAGATGCTGGTTTGCGAGTTGTGTTGCCCGGCGAAGTGGGAACAAGCAACCTTTATCACGTTCGGATTCGAAGTAGCAATACAACCAATCCGTTGGACTTGGATTCAATTGTTAATGGCGACCTGTTGGGTGGCCGCACGATTGGTCGATATGAATTACAGGTTCGATTGGGTGAAGTCGACGAAACTCCTGGCACACAAGTGCGTTTGGCTGATATTCGTTATGCGACAAACGGTTTGCAGATCATTGGACAGCCACTGCGGTCTCCGCTCTTGGGCGAAGAATTTGAAACAAATGCCCCCAATGATACGTTCGCGGATGCTCAGGAATTGGGACTGTTTGGGACGGGTAATGTGGGAGCTGCCGGGCCACTGCAAAGTGATCGGTTAGCGAAATCATTTGCGGGTGAAATTGATGCCGCAGGCGATGTGGATTGGTTTCAGTTCACGATTGAGTACCAAAATATCACTCGTGATAATGCTGCGTTGTACTTGTCAACGGTGTTTGATTTGGACTACGCCGATAACTTTGCTCGAAGTGACTTGGCTTTGAGTGTCTTTGACGCAAACGGTTCATTGATTTTGTTTGGTGGTGACAGCAACATTGCTGATGACTTGCCGAGTTCTGCTACGTCAAACGACACAAGCGATTTGAGCCGTGGTAGTGCGGGAACTTTGGATCCGTTCATTGGCGCCGCTGACTTGTTGGAAGGTACTTACTTTGTAGCCGTGTCGAATCAGTCACGGATACCGTTTGACCAGTTCATCAATGCTGGGACCACGAACCCATTGTTACGGCTTGAGCCGATCGATTCGGTGCAGCGAATCGTCGAAGATCGAATTGGTTCGGTTGGTGGTGGGACAGCATCTCCGCCTGTGTTGGATGTGCTGTTTGATAATAACTCAATTGTTGAAAACACACTGGATGACGTCATTCTGTATGTGAATACGATCAATGGATTGCAGATAGTCAATCCGTTTACTGGTGACAACTTGGGGAATATCGGGAATTGGGGACCAGAGACAATTCTTGACATCGCGTTTGATAACAACGGGGACTTGTTCGCTTACACAGGGTTTGGTCCACGTCAATTCGCCGATGATGCATTCAACTATGTTCAGATTGATACTAGCGACGCGAGTTTGGATGTTCTTCTTAACGGAGCTGGCTTCGAGACATTTCATGATGTCGATCCAGGACCGGACGATACGGCGCTTGATGAAGAAAGTGACGATGGCTTCGTTGCTCAAGCGATTGCTATTGGCGAGCACAACGGGACTCAGCGTGGATTCGTAGTGGGTAATCGACCGATACCGCAGCCAGGTTTGAATTACTTCCAAAATATCCTTTACAGCTTTGACGAGAGTTCAGGGTTGGTTCAAGGTCCTAACTTTGATTTGGAGATTTTCAACAGCACGTTTGATCCACCGATCTTCACCGATGAGGGTGGAGCGGGTACCGATATCCGCGAGGTTGGATCGATATGTACGGGTGTGGTTGAAGATGTGCCTGTCGGTGGTGGGCAGTTTCCAAGATGTGTAGCTCCGACCAACGTGCAGAGCAGGCAGTTGGGCATCGGCGATGCGGTTGAGGTTGATAGTGACGGAGATCGCACAGCACGATTCGCCGATGGTGATACATTCACCATTACGAACGGTGTCGACGTGCAAACGTTTGAATTGGATCAGTCAACAACGTTGGTGGCCAATGGCTCGCCGGTAAGAGATGGCGATGCAATCAATATCGACGGTTCGATCTTTGAATTCAATACGGGTACAAGGTTACAGATTGCCGAAGTGGCACCTGCTGGAACTTTGGATGGTGGAACCCTGTTGACTGTTCTTGCCAATAACGGACAGACAATCACACTGGAGTTCACGCGGCTGACAGATGCAGCCCAGGGCAACATTGAGATTGAAACGGTCAATTTGTTGGGTCAGCCACGACCAGCGGCAGCGATCACGGCTGATGTCGTTACAGCGATCAATGCCAATATCATTGGTCTTGGTGCGTCTGCGTCTGGTGATGAAGTGTTCTTTGACACTGAGCCCACGTTGTTGACGACCACGGGAACCGGGATCAGTGTTCTGGGTGATACGGGATTGACCAATCCTGGTGCGTTTCCAGTCACTATCGAAGAGACATCCAGTCCACAGGCAGTGATATCGAGTTTGGCTGATGCGATTCGCAACGCTGGGATTTCGGTTTCAACATCAGGTACTCAGCTTTCGCTTCCTAACTCCATCACCGTCGGCGTTGTGTCTGGAACGGGCATTACGTTTCCTCCTAGCAGTAATGGTGTTACTCCTGGAAACGTGCCGATCTTGTTGTTGCCAACTGATACAGCTGAGGTTTTGGGCGAGAGGATCGTTACGGCAATTTCAGCTGCGAATGATTCGAATCTGCTGCCAAGTGTTGTCGCTACACTTGAAGGTCGTTCGATCGAGATTGTTGGTGGCGACATCATTGACGTGTCAGGTGGATTTGTTGCCGGCGGTGTTCCGACTTTCGGACTCATTACCGGCATCGAGTTGGTGAATGGTGGTGCGTTTGCGGTTGATAACAACGGTGGTTTGTTCAATATTTCAGCTGGAACGTTGCCGACTGAATCTCCGAATGATTTTCGCTTTGACAATCGCCAGATTGGCACCTATGTCAACACAGCGACCGACCTTGTCGGTTTGAATTTCACTGGACTGAGAGCTGGTCCTGATAGCGTTCAGGGCGGTGAGTTGCATGACATCTTGTTTGGAATTACTTTCCAAGGGGATATTTACGCCTTCAATACCGCTGGCGAGTTGCAACCAGTCTTTGCGGGCGGCCGATCGTCGATCTCGACTGGCATTGTTGGCGCGGCTGGCTTGGACTTTTCGATTTTGGATTTCAACTTGTGGCACGTCACCGATACACGCGGTGCCGATCCTGGTCACGGAATTGATGCAATTCCTGGACGGCGCGACGGCGAGGCGGGCGGCAATAGCCTTGCGTTTAATTACGAGGAAGATGTCTTTGCTGGGAATTTCGATTCAGCAGCAGAAGTCCCAGGAGATCAACTTGAAGCGACGTTCAATTTTCCAGGCGGTGCAAGAGGTGTTGTCAACAGTAACACCTTTAGCTTGGAGGGCTATTCGCCCAACGACGAACCGTTCTTGTACTTCAACTACTTCCTAGAGACCGACGGGGTCGATGATGAGTTGCGGGTTTCGGTTGTGGATGCCGAGGGCGTAGAAACTGGAATTGGCCAACCTTTGTTCAACAACACTGGTACATGGCGGCAAGTTCGGGCTCCGTTGGCTGACTTCGCTGGAGAGTCTGGTTTGAGCCTTCGAGTAGAGTTTTCTACGTCGGGTGAAGCTAGGTCTTCGTCATCATCACTTCGAGTGGTGGCAGCAAGCGAGTTGATCGAGGGTCAAACCTTTGTCGTTGGCGGCGAGACCTTTGAGATTGATTTTGCTCCGACGATTGGCGTGCCATCAGGGGTCGAGTTAGAAAATCTTTATGCCGTTTCAACTGAGACGGCGGTTGTGACGCTTGATGGTCAGGACTACGTTTTGAACGATGGCACACGTCCAGTCGGAGTTGGTCAGCTTGAGATTGATTTGTTTGCATTGGCGGGTCCGGGAGCAACTTTGTCGTCTTTGAGTGCCGCTGATGTCGCGAATGCGATTGCCGAAGCGATTCGCTTGAACCCACCGGTATTGGCTGTAGAAACGGTTTTCTTTTCGGATCCTCAAGACGATCCGACTTTGGTTGGAACGAATGACTTTATCTTTGAAGCCACGCCACTGCCATACAGTGGTGGCAACGCCGCGTTTGAAGGCAATGGGCGATTCGGAACTGATCCAGCCTTGGGGCCAGTCGGTCGAATCGACGACGTTGACTTGCTGAGCCTAGATGTCGTTGGTGGAACAACGATTTCGGTTGATGTTGAACTTGATTTCAATTCGGCTTTGGGTGCGGTTGTTCGGTTCTTTGATGCTTCTGGTGCCGAGGTGACTAACGGTGTGTTTAACAATATCGTCAACGGAACCATCGACTTCACGCCAGCAGATTCGGGTCGATACTTCATCGGTCTTAGTGGCGATGGTAATGATACATACGACCCACGGACGCCTGGTACCGCATCGAACGGACAGGTGGATACCTATTCCGCGCGGATCGAAGTTCGCTTGCCGCCAGTGGTGTTGACTGATGGAAACGTGATCGAATTTGGTGGCTTTACAACGGTTTCGGCTTCGCCATCGGATCTGTTCGTTGTGACAGGAAATTCGGCGATCCAAGGCGTTCCGGTTCAGGTTAGCCGATTCATGAGCGCCAACGATGTCGCTAGTGTTGTTCAGACTGCGATTGCAGATCACTTTGAATTCAACACTGACTTTTTGCCATTGGCAGGAGCGTCGCTCACGCTTCCCGAGTTGCAGATCAATAACGCAGGACCATTCGTTAATGAAACGGTCTTTGGTGTTAACCGAGTCGATGGTGCGCAGGACAATGACTTTGAAGGCGCCTATCTAGATGACTTTGTTATCGGTTTCGCAGAACGTGGTGAAGTCGCCAGCGGAGCCAACCCGACGACCGGAAACTTCTTTGTGAATCCTGCCGTTAGCAGTGGCTTGCAGACGGGTACCTATCAGGTCGAAATCCGGGATGCAAGCGAGTTTGTTGCATCGGCTGACGCCACGCCGTTCCGGACAATCGATACCAATGCTCGTCTTTCTGAGTCGCGGACTGTTGTCGCGAGATCAGCCAGCGAAATTCGGGATGGTCAAACTTTCTCGATAACCGATGGTCGTTCGACGGTTGATTTTGAGTTTGATTTGATTGAATCTGATACCGGAGTTACCCCAGGTACGGTTGCTGTTCCGTTCACGTTGTTGGCGATCGAGCCGGATACTGGCGAGATTGATCCTTTCACAGGTGCAATCATTCCTGGCACTGAGGTGATTCGTGCACAGACATCTACCGAAGTAGCACAAAGCATTGCTGATGCGATCAACCGACCAGATGTACAAGCTGTTTTGGGTGGAAGTGCTCTGTCAGGAAGCGGTGTTGATGTAGTTAACGACGGACAGATCAATCTGTTTGGCGACATCAATTTGGTAGACGAATCAGGCGCGTTTGAGTCTGTCGGTTTTGCGGATCTTCGTGGTGATCAGAACCGCGAACGTGATGCTCAAGGTGTGATTTTGGTTGAAAACAGCCGATTCCTCTTTAACGAGTTCTATGGCGTTGATATTTCTCATGACCTGAGTGTCACGATTGACGGCAATGACGAGCCGTCGGTTGTGCGATATCCAAGAAACTTGGTTGAGTTGAATACCGAAAGCCTGACCCCAGGTGTTGTTGTTCAGAGCAATGTGTTTGCATTCAACGAAATTGGTGGTATCCAGATTGCGGGAATCGATCCTGCGTTGAACCAAACGGGTAACGATCCTGTAGCCTTTGATCGAATTTTGAACAATACGATTATCGGTGGAAGTATCACTCCAGGATTGACTGCACCTTCTGCAACGTTCAACGGAGTGTTCTTTGGAATGGGAGCTTTGGCGTTTGCGGATCAAGTGATTGATTTCTCTCCTGATGCCGGTGGTCAACCACCAACCCCTGTTCACCAAAATGCAAATGCAGCGCTTGGCGCTCCAAACGGTCAAGGCTTTGGCCCTGAGCCACTAGACAGTACGTCTTCGGTTTCGCTGGGTGTGCGCGGCAGTCTGACGGTCGCCTTTACGGATAACAATCTGACAGGTAGTGGTGACAATCAGCCTGATTTGATCGTCTTTGAAACAGGCGAAATTGAGTCTGTTTTTGTTGAGGTCAGTCGCGATGGCATTTCGTTCTTTGATGTTGGAACGGTTGGTGGTTTGGTCAATACGGTCGATATTGATTCGTTTGGATTTGGTCCAGAAGATCGGTTTTCGTTCGTGCGACTAACCGACGCTGGTCAAGGAGCCAATGCAACGACATCACTGGGTGCTGATATCGATGCGATTGGTGCACTGAGTTCTGTGCCGATTGACGGATTCACATCTGGGGGGACAGCAGTCAATATCACTGGCAATGCCTCACCGACTTTGCTGAACAATGTGTTTGCCAATTCGGAGCAGGGAATTGCTGTAGGCGGCAACAACACATTGGTGCTGGGGGCGAATACCTTTTATCGCAACGATGTTGACGTTCCAGCAAATGTGCCATTTGGCCAGTTCGCTCAGGTATTGCCTGACGAGGAGGTGATCTTTGTTGGCGCTGCTGAGTTGATTTTTGCACCTGCTGCAGGCGCATCGATCATTGACAGTTCGATTGACTCGCTGCCAGACCGAGCAAGTTTGACTACCGTCCGAAACCCACTGGGAATTCCGGCGTCGCCGATCTTGGCTCCACGTTTTGATGTAAACGGTCAGCTTCGAATTGACGATCCGAATGTTGAAACTCCCGGCGGATTGGGCGAGAGAGTCTTCTCAGACCGCGGTGCTTCAGATCGTGGAGATTTGGATGGACCACGAGCAATTTTGCTTTCGCCACAAGCTCCAGGAATTGGAATTGGCGCTGGAGTGGCTTCAGTGTTCGGTGAAGTGCCACAGTTCTTTGATGTTCAATTGATCGATGGACTGGCACCAGCCGATGTAACGCCAGGTGTTGGTGTTGATGACCGAACCGTAACAGGTGCTTCACTCCTGTTGTTGCAAGATAACGTTCCTTTAGTTGAAGGCATTGACTACCGTTTCGGTTACAACCCAAGTACGAACATCATTCGCTTGACACCGATTGCTGGTGTGTGGGAGCCTGACAGCACCTACGTGATTCGCGTGATTGATTCGTCGGACGCTGTGATTGCTGCTTTGGATGGCGACCAGTACGACGATGGTTCGACCTTGTCGCTGTTGCAGTTGGATGGAACGCGAACAGAATTTGAGTACGAGACCGGACTCAATGTTTCAATCAGTGCCAGTGTTGGTGCTGATCAAGGTGACGGAATCACGGTCGACGTATTTGATGGTTCAGCGACGATTACCTTTGAATTCGACAACGACGGAATTGTTGAAGCAGGCAATGTCCAAGTTTCCATTCCGGTAGTTGGGTCAACCGATCTACTGGCAGGTTCGCTGGCGGACGCTATCAACAACACGCCCGCGCTGAATGTGACGGCAATCGTTCAAGAAAACGTGATCCAGTTGCTGGGTCCAAATCCTTTGACCGCGGTCACATCCAACAGTCCATTCGTGTTCAGCACGGGCCAGATTGGAACTGCAATCGGCTTTGGGATTGGAGTACAAACTGATGGTGCGGCACCTGATGGAACGATCGATGACGGTCAGTCGTTTATCGTCAGAAGAGGCCAGTTGGAAGTATTGTTTGAGTTTGATACTGACGGTGTGCTGGAAAATGCTGGCAACCCAAATGTTAACGTTTTGGCGGTGCCACTGCCTCTGAATCCAACGCTGGATCAAATTGTCAACGCGATGGTGATCGCGATCGGCGGTTCGCCGCTGGGTTTGAGTCCTGTGAATGCAGGTTCCGGTCAACTGTTCTTGGGCGGAGACGCTAGTTACTCGCTTGACCTGACCGGAACGACATTGCAGCAATTGGGTGTTCCCGGACAGGGGCCAGCGATTCCGATTGTCATTCCGATCAATCAATCGGATGTTGAAGCCGCAGCTACAATCGCAAATACGATTGATGCCGTTGGACTAGCTGGCGTCGAAACCTCAGTCGTTGATAGTCGCGTTTTCATTGAAGGAACGGTTGGCGTCAGCGGAACGGGTGCAGTTGAGATCGTCACGATCGCCGATGAAGTCGGCAATGAATTGCAGCCGAACCAAGTCGATGGTCGCACAGAATTGACGATCTTCGTTGGTGGCGGGTTTGACTTTGGTGACGCACCTCCTCCTTTCCCATCTTTGGATATAGATTCTGGGCCAAGGCATGGAGTTGATCCGAACTTTACACTTGGTGCGACAATCAGCGCCGATTCCAATGCACAAATCAATGGTGGCGACGACGACGACGGAGTGCTGTTCCCAGTAACGTTGCAGGCTGGATTTGGTTCTAGCGTCCAGGTCACCATCAACAATCCTGATGGCCGCGAATTCTATCTGGATGCGTGGTTCGATTGGGACGGCGATGGCCAATTCGAGACGGTTGAGAATGTTGGCAATGGTACGCCGGGCGTACGTCGTTTTGCGTCTCCACTGCTTGCCAGCGGTACCAACTCGATCTTGGTTGATGTACCTGGCGGTGCTCAGTTGGGAGAAACATACGCTCGATTCCGTTTGAGCGAAGTGCCGGGCTTGGGCCCTATTGGTACGGTGGATAGCGGTGAGGTTGAAGATTATCAAATCGTCGTGACCAGCAATCCGTTCCAGAATCCTAACAACCGGTTTGACGTGAATGCGAGTGGTGCGACCACGCCACTGGATGCTTTGCAGATTATCAATGCGTTGCGATTTGTTGAATTGGGCGAGAGTGCAATCAACTTGAGCGACCTTTCGTTGCCACCATTGCCACAGTTCCCCGATGTGAATGGGGATGGGCTTGTGACAGCAGGCGACGCGATTCAGGTCATCAACGAACTCCGAGATGTATTTGACGCTGGTCAGCCCGAAGGCGAGCTCGTTACTAGCTCGAGTTTTGTGCGGTCTGGGAGCGGCGTATTGGCATCAACGTCCACAGCCTTGGGCAGTGCTTTGATAGCTGAGGCCCATGAGTCAACAGTGGACAATTCGTCGGAAACTGATTCAGACGTTAGCGTCTTTGATTCGGCAGCGTCGATTCAATTGGATTCAGTTGTTGAAATGATTGCCACAGATAATGCAGAAGCCTCGGATGACACCACGCGTGAAGCAGTGGATGCTGTGTTCTCGTTGCTATAAACAGCTAGAAACGCTCTATGCCGAGACCAAAAACTCGGCACAGGCGTCCTTCAACGACCAGAAATTCCTCGCAGGAACGTAATGATTAGTTTGATCACACTGAATTTGGGTGACATTTTCAGTTTCTGGGCGTCTAAAGGACTGCCACGGAAGTCGGGCCGATAATACGGGAGTAGCCAAACTCACTACATTTAGGTGCCATGTCTCTCTTTATACGTTCAAAACAAGATTCACAACGCGGTTTACTACGCCGTCTTCAAATTCAGACTCTGGATCATCGGCGTTTGCTAACCGCAGATTCGATTGGTGTTACCGAGTTTGATGTTTCGGAGATACTGGTAGGCACAGTTACAGTCACGCCAGTATTTCTGGAAAGTAACGGGCAGCTCCAAGAGGAAACTCAGAATTGGACACCCGACGAGATCGATGAGGTGCTTGCCAGGATTGAAGAGGGAGTGAACTGGTGGTCTCGGGCGTTGGACCGGCTGAACACCGTTCATACATTATCGTTCGTGATTGACGATACATTTGCACGCGATCCGGTTGAAACACCCTTCGAACCGATTGATCAAAACAGTGGTTTGTACACTGAATATGTTGCGGATTTCTTGATTGATCAGGGACTGGAGAGCGCGGGGACTTTGGAGCGTGCGGCCCAGTTATTCAACAATCAGCAGCGGATAAAGAACGACACGGATTGGGCATTCACGATTTATGTAGTGGATTCCTCTGATGACCAAGATGGATTGTTCAATTCGGGGGGCAGGTTTGGAGGAGCGTTTGCGCTTGCCGGCGGCTCGTATGTGGTCACTCCGTCAACCCGCCCAGCGTCGACGATTGCGCACGAATTGGGACATGTTTTCTGGGCGCGAGACGAGTACCCAGGTGGTGGTTCGTATACGGATCAGCGCGGTTACTACAACGCGCAGTTGTTGAATGCATCTGATAATCCAGATCCAGATTTCGTCCAAGAAATTAGTATATTGCGAGCCGGAATTCCGCTTGTTCAGGCCTATGAAGCAGAAACGTCTCCTGCGTCAACGTTAGCTTTTGTCGGATGGCGTGACAGCGATGGCGATGGAATTTTTGATTTTGCTGATGTGCCGTTGGAGTTGGATGCTACCGGTTATTTTGATGCTGCGAATTCGCAATTCAAGATTCAGGGAACTGCCTCTGCAGCAACGCTGCGAAACCAAAATTCAGCGGGTGTACAGAGCGATATTACGCTCAATCAAATCAGTGAATTGCAGTATCGACTTGATTCTGGAGAATGGCAAACGGCTCAAGAATTTGGTGAGCAAATTGTCGAATTCGATTTGAATGTTGACATTGCCGAATCTTTCGAGTCCATCTCTTGGCGAGTCATTGATACTGAGATTGGCGTAACTAGCGAAGATATTACGATCGCACGAGACCAACATCTTGTTGGCCAGGACGTGAGCATCAATGGCTTTAGCTTTTTAGATCAAGACGGAGATGGACTGCGCGGTGCTGACGAGTCATTGTTGTCAGGATCGCAGCTACAGATTACTAATTCGGATGGTTCGGAGCTTCTGTACGGAGAGTACCGCGCATCTGATTTTGATAACGGGCAATTGAGGGATCAGACTCCGGGTGTGGCTTTCAGTGCCGATGGTGCATTGGTGCAGAATCAGGTAGCGGTTGGCGACAACCCAGGAGATTCTGGCGGAGCGTTGTTTCAGTACTTCAACACGAATTTTGACGCTTTTATTTCGGGATGGAATGAATCCAATGTCTTCATTGCTGAGTTTGACGAACCAGTAGGTGAAGTTTCTGTTTCGGTAAACGGGTTGAATGGTGACAGCTACGCAAGAGTCGAGGCTTATGATGCTTCGGGACAGCTGCTATCGCGTTCAACTTCGGATCAATTGGGCGAAGACCAATCTGGGGAAGTAAGCGTTACTGATCGAAGTGCGCGGATTGCCAGTGTTCGGGTCTTCGGGCATGCTGACTCGAGTGTTGGGATCACAGGGATTGAGTTTGGCAGTCAGGCCGAGGTCATAACAGAAAGTGACGGAGGCTGGCGTTTTACAAACTTGCCCGATGGTGAGTACGAGGTCACGCTAGAAACTGATCGGTTAATCCACCAATACGATCAGCCCAGTATCATCGTAACGGTCGAGGATGGTGTCAGCGAACAGGTCACTGCTGCGGTAAGTCGAGTGGTCAGTGCACGTCACAACCTAGAGTCACCAGCAGATGTTAGCCGCGGCGACGGCACGACTGCTAGAGATGCGTTGTTGGTGATCAATGACCTAGGCGTAAACGGTTCACGACTATTACAGCCAAGCGAGTTTGCCGGTTTTGCAGTTGACGTTAACGATGACGGCAGCGTGACTTCGCTGGATGCGTTGATCGTGATCAATGCATTGACTCAGTCAGTTGCTGAAGCAGAGGGCGAGTTGGTTGCCCGTGAAGGGAATGGGAACGCCGAGGCCACGGATCTGGCGTTTAGAGAGTGGACATTTGTACCCCAAGATGGTGGCGTAGCATACGACTTTGCCGGTCTTGACGCCCAATTTGAAAATTCCGAACCAGGCACCGCTCAAAGTCCGAAAGGAAACTTTGGGAGTGGCTCCGTTGCCTTCTCCGCCGCCGCGAATTCCTCTTCAAATGTGAGCGAAGAGGAAATTAGTGCACGAAAAACCGATATTGACAAGGAATTAGGGCCAACTCTCAGTGAAAAGATTCAGGGAATTTTGTCGGAACCATCCGCCTAATCCTGCAATCTAACCGCTGGAATCGCTAGAACTCTACCAACGTGGAATGTCAACGTTGATAAAAAGGGCAGGCGAGATAAGATAGGGCCACTAATCAGAATAGATGGGCATACTTCGCCCGCATCATGCAGCCTTTTTTGGTCGAAGTATCGCTTTTTGCAACTCCCCGAATTTCCGTCTTCTTGAGATTACAGATGAAGAGTCTGAGCCATTTGTTTCGTCGCGCTGTTGGTACTAAGAAAAAGCGCCAGCACCCCAAGACCTCCCGCCCATTGCGAACGCAAACGCTTGAGAAGCGGAATTTGTTGGCGGGCGATATCGTTCTGCAAACGAATCCCTTCCACAACGGGCTGAACGCGTTTGACGTGAACGGCGACAACATCATTTCGTCGCGAGATGCTTTGAATGTGGTCAATGAGTTGAACGCCCAATCGCAATCGCAGGGCGAGTCAAACAGTGGTTTCAGGGCCGACGTCAACAATGACGGCAATATCACAGGTATTGATGCACTGTTAGTGATCAACGCCATGCAAGAGGGGCCACAGGAAACAGGCGAGGTCCTGGAGTTGTTCGTGACAGCTCGCGATGTCGATGACAACCCGCTTACCGTGACAGATGGTGCGGTATCAGTTGACGTCAATGAAGAGTTCTTGCTTGAAGTCGCTTTTGATGACTTGCGTCGTCTTGATCAAGCTCTTGGTGTGTTCCAGTTGTATGCTGACTTGGGAGTTAGTCAGGGAGGAATTCTGGAGCCGGTGTTGCGTGAGAATCAGAGATTCGATTTTGACTCAACGGCAACCAATCTGGATCCTGCTAACGGCGTTGTCACAACCGGCGACGTAGTGTTTTCAATTGAAGGCAGCGATGTGACTCACTCGGCGACATTGGAAGAGTTTACTTTCAATCGTCAGGGAGAGTTCCGCGACGCGCTGGCTGAATTTGGGTTTAGCCCGGACCAATTCGATGTTAGTCAACCGTTGAATGCAGGTGGTCGCGCGATCATTGATGTGTTCTTTTCTGCACCGGAATTTGCGGATGTTGACCAACCAAATATCATCGTCACTGCAAACACAACTGATCCGCTGCCAGTCACATTTACTGAGTTTGCACCATTGGATGACAGTGGCAATGTGAATGCTGACGCTGTGCCTTTTAACCTGAACACGTTCAGCCGTACATTCGACGATGACGATTTTATCAACCAATTGATCCGCAGCGAATTTGATCCAGCGACTGGCTTCCAGGTTGTCGGTGGGTTTGCAGGTCGAATTCCAGCTGGCGGTGGAGGAATTCCTGAGCTACTGGGTGGTGAGCCATTTGCAGAGCCGTTCGATTTGTTCAGTCTTCCTGTGCGGTTGACACAACCGGTCAATAATTTTGAAGTCAATGTTCGTCCGACAACGGACCCATTGACTAGCCCTGAGGCAGTGTTGGTGTTCGGATCGAATGACCCAGTGTCAGACGATTTGATCCTGTTGGATACCGATGCCGTTGTAACAATCAATGCTATTGGTGATCAGGTCAACCAAGCTCCTGACGCCGGTTTGCCTCAGAATATTTCGCTCCAGGTCACTGATGCTTCGCAGACGGTTAACCTGTTGGATAACGCTAGTGATCCAGACGGTGACAATGTAACGTTGCAGTCGCTTACGCTAAGCTCTGGTGATGATTCAGGCGTTACGATCAGCGGATCGAATGTGACGGTTGACCCATCGGTTTATACGTCCAATCAGACGATCGTCTATGACTATGTTGTCACTGATGGCAGTTTGACTGATACCAATACGCTTACGATCTCGATCACTGGTGTAAACGGTTCACCCACGATCAACCCGATCAATGCAACTTTTGCTGAGAACGTTTCTGGAATCCAAAATGTTGGCTTGCTGACTGGAGCGAGCGATCCTGATGGAAGCACGGTGACACTGGTCCCAGGAAGTGTGACGCTTCAGTCGGGTGACGCAACAGGTGTTGTGATCAACGAAGCGAGTAATCGCTTGGAAGTAACGCCATCTGCTTACGTGGATCTCTTGGCCGCTGGCCAGACTGAGTCGGTTGTTTACACCTATCAAGTCACTGATGGTACGGATCAAGTTGTCAATACAGCGACCGTGACCATCACCGGTCTGGATCCTGATTTGCCTGTGGATGCTGGCGAACCGATTGTACTCAACTTTGATGAAGACGAATCGACTCGGATTGTTGACTTGCTGAGCAACGCGAGTGGCAGCAATCTGAGTGTTAACAGCATCGCTCTTGTCTCAGGCGATAACCGTGGAATTACCGTATCGGGTAATACGCTGACGGTTGAGCCAAACGATTACAACTTCTTGCGAGTGGGTGTTTCCCGCCGCATTGAATACAGTTTCAATGTGACCGACGGTTCACAAACTGATAGTGGTAGCGCGGTTATAACGATCCTTGGTCGCAATGATCAGCCAACGATCTCAAGTGGTGTTGCTGAGACTGTTTCGACAGAGGATAGCCCACGAACGGTTGATTTGTTGCAGAATGCGTCGGATCCTGATTTCGGTTCGACACTGTCCGTCGAAGGCACATCGGTTGTGTTGCAAGGCAACACGGCAGGAGTAAGCTTCAACGGTCTGAATGGTCTTTCGGTAGACCCCGCCCAGTACACATTGGCGGATGGTCAATCGATTGATGTGACAGCCACGTACAACATTATCGACGGCGATGGTGGTAGCGTCGCATCGAACGCCACGATCACGATTGTTGGTGGCTCGCTGAATCAAGGCCCTGTGTTGGGAATCACCCCGCTGACGGCCACCTTCTCAGAGGCTAGTGCGCCGCAAGAGATTGATTTGCTGCAAGGTGCGACCGATCCTGATGGCGATACATTGAGTATTGCAAACTTCGATTCGGTAGTTGGTGGGACTTCACTTTCTGGCACGACACTTACTGTCACACCATCGTTTTTCAGTTCGTTGAACAACGGCGAGAGTGAGAACCTGAACTTTACCTACAACATTGTCGATGAAAATGGTGGCAGTCTTCAGCAGACGCTAAATGTGACGATCACAGGTGTGACCGACAACACAAACACAAACAACCCGCCTGTTGTTTCAAATGGAATCGCTCAAACGATCAGTGAAGACGCCGCGCCAGCGACGATCAGTTTGTTGCAGTTTGCAAGCGACCCAGACGCAGGTGATACGATTGGCGTCGTATCGAATTCTGTTGTCATCAGTAATGATCCAAATGGAGCGGTTACCGTCGATGGCAACTCGCTGGAAGTCAATCCGAATGCCTATAACGGTTTGGATGCAGGTGAGTCTCAGGTGATTTCGGTCGCCTATGATATCACCGACGACTCTGGAGCGACGGTTGCACAGACAGCAGTCATAACGATTGTTGGTGCGAACGACGGGCCAAACCCGCCAACGACAATTTTCGGAAGCCTGTTCATCGATGAGATGACTCCAACACGCAATGGCGAAATGGATGCAGGCGAAGATGGCTTGGCTGGAGTGGTTGTCCGATTGACCAGTAGTGGTACTCAGAACACAGGCGGCATAGAAGTCGATCGTGTGGTTTTGACTGACATTCGTGGGAATTATACATTCGGAAATGTGCAGCCAGGATCCTACGAGATCGAATACGAGATTCCTGAAAACGTTGTTTATCTTGGAGAGACCCGGTTCGATTTTGAAGCGTCAGCCGAAGGAGGTAATGTGTCCTTGAACTTTGCCGCACTTGGCTTGTCTGGCGGATTGAATAACCTGGATATTTTGTCGTCAAGTTTCTTGGCTAACAACGGTTTGGTCTCTGATATGAGCGACCAAGGTCGTCAGGGTGGGTCCGTTGCATTGGGCGAAGATGGAGCTCAAGAGTTGTTGGTGGCAAACGCTGGATTCGATGGCGTGCGGTTCGCTGAACTCGCATTGAATGGTACCCAGGACGCGGCATTGCTGACTATCTTGATGGAAGATGGTACTGTCCAGACGGCTCAGTTGTCGCAAGACTTCTTTGTTGTCAGTAACGACGGTACCGCAGTTCAATTCTTTGGCGGCATCGAAGACTTTGACTTCGCTGACAGCCCATCAGAACTACTTGCTCAAGAATTCATTGGCTATCTGGATGCCATTGACGCGATTCTTGCAAACGGTTGATATTGACTGACATTGTTGAAAACTAAAAAGCCCCGACAGAAATGTCGGGGCTTTTTTGATTGTTGCTGATGAACGGTTGCGATGTCGCTGCTAGTTGCGACCGTGCGTGATGATGATTAATCAACCGTGTGTACGATGACGACGTTATGCGCTTTGCGGACAACGCCGCTGCCGGTGACAAATACCACTAAGTCGCCTTTTTCCAGCTGCCCATTGGCTTTGCCCCAGTCGCACATTTCGCTCATGAAGTGTTCGGTGTTATCGAGTTGGGTGGCTAGGATTGGTCGAATTCCCCACAGCAAATTCATCCGCCGGAGTGTTGAAACGGAGTCGCTGGCGCCAAGTGTTGGAATCGCACTGCGACTATTGCTTTTGACCCAGGCAGTGCTGCCGCTCTTGGTGGCGATGATGATCATTTTGGCGCTGATCGATTCTGCGATGTCGGTGGCAGAGGTAGTCACGGCACTAGTGATTGGGTGGACGCGATCTGAATTCAGCCGGTGGTTATGTTCGTGGTGTAGGTCTTGTTCTGTGAATTGCATGATTCGGTTCATCATGGCAACGGCTTTGGCAGGGTGATCTCCAATAGCCGTTTCACCGCTCAGCATACAAGCATCGGTGCCATCGAGTATCGCGTTCGCGACATCGCTGGCTTCGGCCCGTGTTGGGCGAGTGCTATGATGCATGGATTCCAGCATCTGAGTCGCGACGATCACGGGCTTCAGCTTCTCTTTGCAGACGCGAATGATTTGCTTTTGAGCAAGCGGTGTCTGCGCGATATCGATCTCGACTCCCAAGTCGCCTCGAGCAACCATGACGCCATCGGTGGCATCAACGATCGATTCTAGGTTGTCCATCGCTTCGGGCTTTTCGATTTTTGCGATGACAAGCGCGTTTGAGCTATGTTCTTTTAGTAGCGATTTTAGATTCAGTACTTCTTCTGCGGTTCGAACGAATGACAGGCTAATGAAGTCCAGTTCATTCTGTGCGCCCCAAATCGCGTTGTCTGTGTCACGAGGAAGCATTGCTGGAACAGAGAGTTTGACACCTGGCAGGTTGATTCCTTGGCGGCTACGAATTCGGCCAGCTGAAACAACGACACAATCAGCGCGCTGATCACTGACGGATTCAACGATTAAAGCGACGTTGCCGTCCGCCAGCATCACACGATTACCAACGATCAGTTCATCCACCAGGTTTTCGTACGTACTGGTCAATTCGTTAGGAGCTTTCGCCTCAGTGCCGCGAACAAACGAGAACTTTTCTCCTAGATTGCACTCCATTGGTTCGCTGGCGAGTTGCCCCAACCGAATCTTAGGACCGGCCAAGTCCAGTAGCACTCCAGCGCGAAAGTTTGTCGCTGCAGACGCTTGGCGAATGGAAGCCAGGACAGCCTCATGTTCTTCGCGGCTACCATGCGCTGTGTTGATGCGGAAAATGTCTACACCACTCTCAATCAACTCGGCCAGTTTGTCCGGCGATGCACAAGCTGGGCCGACGGTAGCGACAATTTTGGTACAGGCTTCATCCAGTGAAGGTCGCGGCATAGTGTGATTCTACAGTTGTGGAAGTCACCGATTTGGTGACGTGGATTTGAAATGTGTTCAGGGGCTGGCAGATTAGAACATATCAACAAAAGCGTGATGAGCATTCCCGCTCTTTTTATGCTCCGCAAATCGCGATCTTAACAAGGGCTAACAAGGCCAGGGCAAATCAGTTTTTCAAGGTAGGCAACATAGTAGCTCGGCTGTCCCAGCCGAGACCTGCCGATTTCTCGGCTCGGAGAGCCGAGCTACTTTAGCTCACCCCTTAGCGTTGACTGCCTGCGTCAAGCTACAATGAAAGCACGTACTTGGATCAGGAGTGAATGTATCGCTGTGACAGAATCGAATAAGCCCGTTGCCGTTATCACTGGCGGCTCCTCAGGACTGGGGCTAGTGATTGCGGATCGCTTTCTGAACGCAGGATACCGGATTGCTATCGTTGGAAGGAATCCGGAGACACTTGCCGCTGCGGCCGCCTCCTTGGGAGCGTCAGATCAAGATCTGCTGCAGTGTCAAAATGATGTTGGAGTTGAAGAGTCCGTTGCCGCTCTGCTGGCTCAGGTTCAATCGAGATTCGGGCGTTTGGACGTCTTGGTCAACTGCGTTGGAGGAAGTGATCGGGGTCTACTGGAAAATCTGAGCATCGCCCAAGCTGAATCGCTGTTCCATCAAAACGTTGTGACGACTTTGTTGTGTTGCAAAGCGGCGATCACGATGTTGGAAAAAACTTCTGGCGTTATCGTCAATATTGGCTCGCTTGGCGGGAAAGTAGGCGCGCGTTACATCGGTGGCTATGCATTGGCAAAGCATGCGGTCAGCGGGCTCACGCAGCAACTGCGGTTGGAGCTGAAACCGAAAGGAATCCATGTGGGTTTGGTAAGCCCTGGACCCATTCGCCGCTCGGATGAGGGCAAACGGTACGAAAATCGGGTCGATGAATCGTTGCCCGAACAAGCGAATCAGCCCGGTGGCGGAACCAAGGTAAAGGGTCTGGCACCTGAGCGTGTGGCGGCAGCTGTGTTGGCTTGCGTTCGCAAGCGAAAACCCGATGTTGTGCTGCCGGGTTATCTAAGAGTCCTGATTGCAGTTGGCAATGCATTTCCAAGACTGGGAGATTGGTTGCTGTTGAAATTCACATCTTCTGGCAATCGCTAGTGCTAACCTTGATCGCCTCGTAAAACGCGTAGCGAAACCTTTGAGCCGCAGGGCGATAGCCCCGGTTTCGAGCACGTCAATAACCGGGGCTATCGCCCATCGGCTCACAAAAATATGCCGCGCTAATAAATCAAATAACGCACCACCAAAACTTGGCTTGTTGTGTTACGTCCCATGGCTGAAGCCCTTGTCTTTACCCACAACTGCTTCGCCCAAAAGCTCGAAAACACGGGATT
>CAYNNP010000058.1:0-8750 GCA_964398215.1 uncultured Pirellulaceae bacterium
CCGTGTTTTCGAACTTTTGGGCCAAGCAGTTGTGGGTAAAGACAAGGGCGTTAGCCTTGGGCTAATTTGCGCAGGAATCGAACGCCACAGAAACGGCGGCTATCGCCTTGCCGCTCACAAAACGAAAAACTCGCAGCTTTTCCGGTCGGCGCGCGTGTGCGCCTTTGGCTACCGGTTAAACGAGACAATGCTTGTGGCTGACTAAATCAATAAGTCCTGGCGACTTTGCTACGCTCGCTGCGAGCCTTTATTCACGGTCAAAGCTTTCTTCAACGCCCGACGGCAATCGCGGTGAACTTGCGCGGTTGCTCTCAAGGCCCTCCAGGGTTTCTACTAGCGATTTTTGAAGCTGCCGTGCCGGTTGTGGTCGTTGAAATTGATTGCGACTTGGTAGTTGAAGTTGATTGGGATTTGGTAGTTGAAGTTGATTGGGATTTGGAAATTGATTGGGACTTGGCGGAATCATTTGAAGTGGTGGTATTTGACGACCAACTGTGAGATCTGATATTGGTTGTCTCGTAGAATTTAGTGAGTAGCGACTGACGTTAGGGGAAACCGAGTTTGGGATATCTATCCCCATGACACGCATTTTGGCCAAGGTAACCATTGCGCTGGCCCATTCATTTTGAGAGTTCTTTCGTTCCGTTACTTCGGCACGGAGTTTCTGGGCACGTTCTTCGATCTGACGAACCTTGTAGTCTTGATAGGCTGTATCGATTGCGAATCGCAGGTCGTACTTTTCTTTTAACTCCAAAAGAACGTCCTTTCGTGCTTGAGCGTCGTCTCCACACTTTTTCAATTTACTCAAGCATGTCGTTATCTCCTTTTCCATTTGCTGGGTGATCAAGGCCAGTCGTTGCTCTGGTGTTGTACTGCCTTGTGGGTTAACGGTTTCCGCCGACAGAACCGGGCGGTGGATGAACGCACCGTTTGGTTGCTTGGTAGTTTCAGTACGCCTCACGCTCAAATTAAGCGTCTGCCGACTCGAGTAACCGGTTGATTTCATGTGTTCTCGAAATGCTTCTTCATCGTCAAACAACTTGTACCAGTCGTTGACCTTGTGGACTGGTTGTTCGCTGTCGCTTGGCGGATCCGGTAGCGCCCCATCGGCCGCGGCATCTAGGACTTGATCTGAGTCTTCTGGGGCGCTGATGAGTTCATCAAAAAGCCCGATATCTTCGTCTTTCGGATCTTCAATGGGCGGGCTAGGGTTACGGAAGTCTTGTGAGAATGCCATGGGTGCTCCGTAGAGCAGAGCGGCGAAGACGAGGCACAGTTGTTGCGTTTTCATTTCAAGGGTTCTCGATGGGTCGTTGTGATGAGAGATCGGTGTTCATTTGCCGAAAGTCTTGACGACTTTCGATACGCGCTTTGCGAGGTTGATTCGACGGAACTTGCGTTTTCGTTTCCAAGATCGATTCCATTTCGTTCAAGAGAATCTCGGCTTCAGCAATCTGATTGATCGTTTCAACAGACAGCGACGAAATCGCCTTGTTCGTTGGTACGGCAACTTGCGGAATCATTGGAATCGGGAAACCGATTGGCACTTGTGTCCTGGGGAACCCATTCGCGATTGGTTCAGGGCTGCGAGGGCTGCGATTGGGACTGAAGCTAGGACTGGGGAACTTGGTGGTTGTACTGTTTTGAACCAGCGGATTTTTTAATTCAGGGCTCTGTGCGGTTTTGAATAGTGTGCGAGCCGCGAGAGCAAGCTGAGTGGTGTCGTGGGCGGGCTCTTTTTCTGCAAATTTTTCAGCTGTCGGTGAACCAGCCGACGGGACAACGCCTTGGATCGGGTCTTTCTGCGGATCGGCAAACGTTTGGGCGGGTGCCGGTGACCTGAAGCTGCCATTTGTCAGGAAATGGCCAGCGACCAATGCACCGAGCATGGCGGCGAGGGGTGCCACGAACCAAGGCTTGGCGTAGAACCGCGTGGGCTTGTTGGATGCCATGTCACCCGCAAGTGACAGACGTCGCGGCGATTCGGGGTTCTGAATTTGGCTCAACATCGACTCAAGTTCTTTTTGCAATGATTCTGCATTTTCGTAGCGCTTGTTTGCGTCTTTGGAAAGCAATCGATCGACCATCGCGCTGACTTCGCGCGGTACATCGGGATTGATTTGCCAAAGCGGTCGATGTTCGTCTTGAACAATTCGGTGCAGAACGGCCAATGATCGTTCGGCGCGCCACGGAGGTCTGGCAGCCAGCATGAAATAGATCACCGAGCCCAGGCCAAACAAATCACTCTGTGCGCCAAGTTTGCCACCACGGGCTTGTTCTGGCGACATGTAATGTGGTGTGCCAGCGATGAATCCTGTTCGCGTCAGGCTGGCGTCGTCCACGGCACGAGCCAGTCCAAAATCGGTGATCCAAACGCGTCCACCGCTGCCACCAAGCAGGATGTTGGCAGGTTTGACGTCGCGGTGGATGATGCCTTGACGATGTGCTGCTCCCAATCCGGCTGCCGTTTGAGCAGCGATCCTCAATGCCTCTGTGACTTGCAGCGGGCCCATTGTGTCGACATGACGCTGTAGCGAAACTCCATCGACAAAGTGCATCACTAGTGTCGGCAATCGCCCCGCGGTGTCGACTTCATGAATCGCAACAATATTTTCATGGACAACCGAAGCCGCCGCGCGGCCTTCGCGAATGAATCGTTGTCGCGCCGCTGCGCTGCGTGCCAAGTGGGGTGCCAAGACTTTGATGGCGACCGTTCGGTTGAGTTCGGCATCGAATCCTTTCAGGACAACGCCCATGCCACCGGAACCGATTTCGCGCTCGATCGTGTAGCGCCCCAGCATCCCAAGGACTTCGGGGTGCACATTGGAATCGTCGATCACACCGGCGGCTTTCAACTCGCCGATTGGATCATCGGCCTCGAACAATCGAGCTTCTGGTGTCGAAGAGTCTGCGACATCCAATGCGGGATCCGCCAGCAAACTATCGTCCAAATGGCGCGACGCATCGTGCCACCAACGTGGTGACGCGGTGGCTTGGTCTAATTTTAGACAACAAGCCTCGCAGCCCGATAAGTGCGATTCCAGCTTGGTGGCTTGCTGGTCAGACAAACGATCTTCGGACGCGGCCTGGATCAATTCGGTTGGACACTTTCTCATTTTATTGTCTCCACTGAATCATCATCTAGCGGGATTGAATCAAAGCTCGTTTGCTGCACCATGTTTCGCAAACGTGTCATCACGCGACTGCGTGCCAAGTAGATCGACCCAACCGGAATGTTCATTTCATGGGCGACCTGCTTGGGGGCTTGGCCGTCAATGGCGGTCTTGGAAAAAGCCTCCCAGGTCTGCGGCTTGACCATGTCGCGAACGCGTCGAGCGGCCCAACGAAAAACGCGACGCTGAAGTGCGGCATCGAACTCTTGTTGGGACTGGTCAACTGCGACGTAGTCATTCAGCATTTGGTTGACGCGGCTGTCGCCTGAGGAATGAGCACCCTTGGCCAGTCGCTGCAATTTGGAAAGCGAATGGTTTCTTGCGACACGGAATAGCCACGAACGAAACTTGCCTCGTGATTGATCGGGATCAAAGCTTTCGATCGATGATGCAACGGCCGAAAAGACGTCTTGGACCAAGTCGTTTGCGTCAGCGGGTTGCAGCCCATGCCGACGTCCAATCCCATAAATCAGTGGCTCGTAAAGTTCGGCAAACTCGTGCCACGCTGCATGGTCAGCGTAGTCGGGAAGCCGCGCGATCAAGCTTTCTCGTGTTTCAGGTGCCATTCTCAAGATCTCCTGCAAGTTGACTATCGAACAGCTGGTAAATCTATCACGAAAAAGATGTAATTAGGAAAAAGGGCCCGAATTCGCGTTCGGGCGTAGCCGGAGTCGCCAGACTTCGGGTTTGATCAATCTTTGAAGCGGCCTGAATTCTGGCGAATCCAGCTACGGAAGTGCTTGTTCGCATTGGCTTCCCAAAACGGGGCACGCACATCATGATTGTACTTAGAGCCTTGATTCAACTTATCGTCAGAGTTAACAAAACAAGGTCACACACTTACGGTTACCACGGCCCCTAACGACTTCATGACTTTGAACCCAGAATTCGCCGCAGCCCTTGAGGCTCACCGAATGGAAATCGATGAACAGGTGGCTTTGGGCCTGCAGACCTACGCAGAGATCATGTGGGAGTGGAACGAACAACTGAACCTGACACGCCATGTGACTTGGGATCTGTTTGTTGGCCGCGACCTGCGAGATTGCTTGCAACTGGCCGCGTTGATCGAAGAAGGCGAGGAAGTCCTGGATCTTGGCAGCGGCAACGGAGTGCCCGGCATTCCACTTGCGATTTTGCGAGGTGATATCGAAGTCGCGCTGGCGGAGTCCGTGGGCAAGCGAGCTAAGGCGCTGAACGAAATCGTGTCGTCACTCGGACTGCCCGTGCCAGTCTATGGGGCTCGCGGCGAAGATATCTTGGAAGACTTTCGTTTCTCCAGCGTTGTTGCTCGAGCAGTTGGTAGCATTTCAAAATTCTGTCGCTGGGTAGAGCCGCACTGGATCAATGTGGACAGGCTATTGTTGATCAAAGGCCCCAAGTGGGTGGAAGAACGTGGAGAAGCTCGCCATTTAGGAGCTTTATCAAACTTGTCGCTTCGCCGAGTGGCGTCGTACCCGCTGGGTGACGATGACGAAAGCGAGGGTGTGATTCTTCAAATTATGCCCGAAGGACGGCAGTCTGACTGACTCTGAGCCCTGATTGGTCTCTCGGGAACTCGCTGCATCCTTTATACTCCGCACGAATTTCTGCATTTGAAAGCAGAATAGATCTCCCATTTTCCCCAATCGGCGAATGTCGGACTACAACCTTACACACCTAAAGCAGCTGGAAGCCGAGAGCATTCATATCTTCCGCGAAGTCGTGGCGGAATTCCAAAACCCGGTCATGCTGTACAGCATCGGGAAAGACTCGTCGGTCCTGCTCCATCTAGCTATCAAAGCTTTCTCGCCCGCAAAGCCACCATTCCCTTTGCTTCACGTCGATACGACTTGGAAGTTTAAAGAGATGTATGAGTTCCGTGAGAACTACGTCAAAAAAGAATTGGGCTTGGACGTGATGGTCCACATCAACGAGGAAGGTTTGAAGCATGACATCAAACCGTGGGACGATAGTGAGCGTCACACGGAGTTGATGAAGACCGATGCTTTGAAGGCTGCTTTGGACAAGCACAAGTTTGACGCAGCCTTTGGCGGAGCACGTCGCGACGAGGAAAAGTCTCGGGCGAAAGAACGCGTGTTTAGTTTTCGCGATAAGGGGCACCGCTGGGATCCAAAGAGTCAGCGTCCGGAGCTTTGGAATATCTACAACGCTCGTGTGAACAAGGGCGAGTCGATTCGGGTGTTTCCAATGAGTAACTGGACCGAGCTGGATGTCTGGCAATACATTCACATGGAAAAAATTCCGATCGTTCCGTTGTACTTGTCAACGAAACGCAAAGTCGTCGAGCGCGATGGCATTTTGCTGATGCGAAACGACGATCGGATGCCACTGCTGCCTGGTGAAGTCGAACAAGAGAAGATGGTTCGGTTTCGCACACTTGGGTGTTACCCGCTGTCGGGTGCCGTCGAATCCGAAGCGACAGACTTGGTCGACGTGATCCAAGAAATGTTGCTTGCGACGACTTCAGAACGTCAGGGCCGAATCATCGACCAAGACGAAGGTGGCGCGGGCATGGAAGAAAAGAAACGACGCGGATACTTCTAGTGCTTCAACAAGAAATACGCTTGATTGAAAAACAAGCAGCACGGGTGTTCTTGCCCGTCGTCGTTCGCGCCTCGCTATTGACGATTGCCAAATTGTAATTTTGTGGCATCCGCGTCGCTCACGCGGATATTCCCAGACGAAACATCGATTGCAAACCAACTGATTACAAACCATGTCGCATCAATCCGATCTAATCGCTTCCGACATCAATGCATATCTCAGCCAGCATGAGAACAAGCAGCTACTGCGGTTCATTACTTGCGGAAGTGTGGATGACGGCAAATCAACTTTGATTGGACGTTTGTTGTACGACAGCAAAATGATCTACGAAGATCAACTTGCCCAAATCGAAGCTGACTCGAAAGTGGTTGGAACCACTGGCGGGAAATTTGACCCCGCTTTGCTGACCGACGGCCTGAAAGCAGAGCGAGAGCAAGGCATCACGATCGATGTCGCCTACCGGTACTTTAGCACCGCGAAGCGAAAATTCATCATCGCTGATACGCCGGGGCACGAGCAGTACACGCGGAACATGGCCACAGGTGCCAGCACCGCGAACCTTGCGATTTTGATGATCGACGCGAGAAGAGGTGTGTTGACGCAGACCAAACGACACAGCTTTATCGTTTCGTTGCTGGGGATCAATCACGTTGTTGTTGCCGTCAACAAAATGGACTTGGTTGACTATAGCGAGAAGGTCTTTGACGACATTTGCAAAGAGTACCGTTCGTTTGCCGGCAAGCTTGATCCGTTCGATTTGCACTTCATCCCGATCAGCGCGTTGGATGGCGACAATGTCGTTGACCGTAGCGAGAACCTGTCGTGGTACGACGGCAGCACGTTGATGAACATGTTGGAAACGGTCTATATCGGAAGCGACCGGAACCTGCAAGATTTTCGCATGCCGGTTCAATATGTGAACCGACCGAACCTGGATTTCCGTGGATTCTGTGGCACGATTGCTTCGGGAACGATCCGCGAAGGCGAAGAAATCATGGTCTTGCCGAGTCGCCAAAAATCGACGGTCAAGAACATTGTTACGCATGATGGCAATATGGACGAAGCGTTCGCGCCGCTTTCGATCACGCTGACCTTGAACGACGAAATCGATGCTTCGCGCGGTGACATTATCGTTCGTAGTGGCAACGTCCCCAAGAGCCGCGATTCGATTGACGCCATGCTGGTTTGGATGGAAGACGAAGCGATGGTTCCGGGCAAAACCTATTTGTTCAAACACACCACTCAGACTTTGCCGGGAACGATCGATACGCTGCGATATCAAGTCGACGTGAATTCGCTTCACCGATCGCCCGCACCAACACTTGAACTGAACGAGATCGGTCGCGTCGGTATTTCGCTCAGCGGCCCAATACACTTTGATGCCTACCGCCGAAACCGTGGCACTGGATCGTTTGTTGTCATCGATCGCATTACAAACGCGACGGTTGCTGCTGGCATGATCTTGGATCGAATGGACGGCAGTTCGACGCAGTCGGTTTGGGATGACGAAGAAGCCAGTGCTGACACAGCCAGCAAAGTATCAACTGTTAGCGACGACGAACGGGCAGCGAGATTTGGGCAAAAGGCCGCGACGATTCTGTTGACCGGATTGACAGGTAGCGGCAAAACAGCGATCGGGCACGCAGTCGAACGTAAATTGTTTGACCAAGGTCGTGCGGTGGCGATGATGGACGGCGAGTCGATTCGGCGTGGTTTGAGTAAAGACCTTGGGTTCTCGGCGAATGACCGAAGCGAGAATCTGCGCCGCAGTGCTCACCTTGCCCACACGCTGAACAACGCAGGCCTAATCTGCTTGGCTTCGTTTGTCGCACCGTCCGAAGATGTTCGACAGAAAGTCGGCAAGCTGATTGGCCAAGATCGCTTCTTGGTCGTCCATGTTTCCACGCCAGTTGACATTTGTCGCCAACGGGACACAAAGGACCAGTACGCAAAGGCGGACTCGGGCGAGTACCTGAACTTTCCAGGTGTTACTGCGGACTATGAAAACCCGGCCAACCCCGATTTGGTTCTGAATGCGGCCGATCAGTCCGTCGAGGATTGTGCGGAAGCTTTGATCGAATTGCTTCGCGCAAAAAAGATCATCAAGTAACCGTTTACTTTCATCGTTTCGCTCCTACCAACGACGATGTCCTGACTCTTAGGTGACACCAATGCTTGGTCCACGAATTGCGTTGCGAATTGATGCACTGCGAATGCCGCTCAGGCAATCCTTTGAGTTCGCCGCGCGCATGAGCGTCAAGTACATCGAGCTGGACGGACGCAACCAGGTTCGAGCGAGCGAATTGACGGAGACCGGAATCAGGCAGCTAAAGAAGCTGTTGGATGACTACGACCTTCGCGTGGCTGCGATCCGATTTCAGACGCGTCGCGGCTACGACAATCCGAATGATTTGGAGCAGCGCGTTGACGCCACGAAAGCGACCATGCAGCTGGCTTATCGACTGGGCACCAACATCGTGATTAACAATATCGGCCACGTGCCCGAAGACAGTGAATCCCAGGCGTGGCAAGACCTGCAATCTGTGATTCATGATCTTGGTCGACATGGTGCCCGCGTTGGCACCTTCTTGGCCGCCGAAACGGGCAGCGAGCCCGGCGAACGGCTTGGCAAGATGCTGGATGGATCGGATGACGGGTTTGTTGCGGTGGCACTGAATCCGGGCCAGTTGATCATCAATCGCGAAAGTGTTCCTGAAGCGATCACGGCACTGAAGACCAAGATTCAAGTCGTTTGCGCCGTTGACGGAGTCTTGGATTTGGCGGCCGGGCGAGGCATCGCGGTACCACTGGGCCAAGGCACCGCGGACTTTCCCGAGTTGCTTGGCATGTTAGAAAACGTAGAGTACCGGGGCCGGTTAATCGTCGGACGAGCGGAATCAACACCCGTTGAACTACACGATGGTGTTCAGTATCTGAATTCGCTGTAGCGAAAACTCGTTTCGGATACCGTAACTGGATTCGCCAGAATTCAGTCTGTTGATAAAAACCGAAGTCTGGCGACTCCGGCTACAA
>CAYNNP010000058.1:8850-20967 GCA_964398215.1 uncultured Pirellulaceae bacterium
TTCGCCAGAATTCAGTCTGTTGATAAAAACCGAAGTCTGGCGACTCCGGCTACAACCTTACGGCTGAACTCGAATGTTGTTCTGGATTCGGTTAACACCTGGCTCAAGACGTAGCAGCAACTGCGCCATTCGGCGGTCTCGTTGAGTGCTAACCGAGCCCGACAATGTTGCTTGGCGGCCATCGACACGAATGCCTACTGCCGAAAGATTCGTTTGCCGCGGAGTCTGATCAAACGTCCGTTGAACTGACTGGCGTACAAATGTTGGCGGAATGGGAGCAACCCGAATTGCAGATCGAAGCCGAGTCCGAAAGACTGGGTTTGAACTGGCCTGCTGACCGCCAAAGCCGCCACCAAAAAGACTATTCAAGCCACCAAAGCCGCCAAGTCCTCCAAATCCGCCACCGAAACCACCACCAAATCCACCATTATTTCCTGCTGCACCACCGGTGCCAAATGCGCTTTCGCCAGTCGAAAATCCATCGCGCTGGAGTCCAAACCTCTCGGCTGAATCTAGCCCCACAGATGACGCGTCGAGTGCAGCGCCGCCCGCACCACCACCGCCAGCAACACCACCTCCAGTTGCTGCACCCCCGCCAGTCGCACCACCAGCGCCCTGGCCTCCGTCGATTTGAGCCTGGGCAGAAGTCGTGAAAGTTGAAACCAAAGCGATGCTTAGGAGGGTAACGACAAATAATCTGGTTGGTTTCATTGTTTCAGGCCTTTGAGCTCAGGATTTCTGGCAAACCAGGGATTCGCATAACAGGACATATTATGCCAGATTCTACGCGATTGTCGGTGCCGCAGAATTTATTTTAACCACCGACTATCCTTCGGGTTTCGGCATCAACGCTTTGATATTCTACGGAAATGGGAATCAAGACTCTTTCAACGAATAGAACGGTTGATCCACGAATCAAATTATCCACACAAACACTAGAAAGCGAAATGTTATCCAGAATTGACTCTGCAGGTTTTCATAAATGGCTGGTTCCGCTGGCTGTGTGTCTTTTTGTAACACCGGTCGCCATGGGCCAGGATGACGATTCAGTACCTGGTGCGCCGCACCTGTTTCCTGAAGAAGTCTATGTGTATGGACGGCTGGATAACGCAAACGACTTTCGGGACGACCTAAAAACGTCGTCGATAGGTCGAATGCTGGCCGATCCGCAAATGCGTCCGTTCGCTGACGATGTTTACAAAACCGGTCGAGAACTTTTTGACCAGGTTGCGAATGAAGTTGGCGTGTCACTCGATGAATTGCTTGACATCCCCTCAGGCCAAGTTGCCTTTGCTGTCTTTCCGGGCAATCCACCTGAAGAAGACTCCAAAGCCAACCAAAACGAAGATGATGAATCGGAAGAAGCAATCCAGCGACGTCTTCGTCAACGCCGCCGGAATGAGAACAGTTTTGCTGGAGCAATCATTGTCGATGCAGGCAAAAACGTTGACACACTGATGACTCTGGTCGATCAGCTTAAGCAACGAATGGTCCAAGACGGATTCTTGGAACGGTCACTGAAAGTTCGCAAGACTGAGATCACTCGAATGATGCCGCGTCGACCGCGCGAACCGCAGATCGAAATCTTTGAACGAGATGGCGTTGTCGTTGTGGGTTTCGGTCACCGAATTGGCCAAGACATTCTTGACCGCTGGGATGACAAAAGCGACGAACCAACTTTGGCAGACAGCTCCAATTTTACAAACGTGATGTCACGCTGCGTCGGAGCGGAAGCCACCCAACCGCAATTTACTTTCTATTTTGATCCGTACCACTTGGCTGAAACGATTGTTTTGCGAAGTGGGTCGCTGACCGTCGGCTTTATTTGGCCAATCGTCCAAGGCTTGGGGGTTGAACGGATTCGTGGATTGGGCGGTAGCTCTTTTCGCGGTGGTGATATCTTTGAGGATATCGTGCACTTGCACATTTTGGTCGACCCGCCACGCGACGGATTGCTGGGTGTCCTGAGACCAAAGACGGGCGATATTGCACCGCCGAAATGGATTCCCAGCGACGTCACAAGCTACACGACTGTTTTCTGGGATCTGGATAAGACCTACGAAAACCTTGCCAAGATCTTCGAGACGTTTCAGGGGCCCGATGCACTGAAACGGCTTGCCGAAGATCCACTGAAGTCCCAAGTGGGATTGGAAATGCAGGAGGACATTTTGGACAATTTGACTGGCAGGTATGTCCGCGCAGTTTGGATGGAACCACCAGCAAGAATCAACAGTGGATCCACATTGAATGCCATGGAGCTGAGCGATCCGGCGGCTGCCAAGAAGGTGATCACGAAGTTACGCGACAAGTTTCCAAACTTTTTTGAGCCCGAAACGATCGCAGGCAAGGTTGTCTATTTTACACCGTCACCTGGCGGCGATAACTTTCCTCAAGGCTTCCGGCGTCCCGAGCCATGCATGGTGATTTTGGACAACTGGTTGGTCGGTAGCGATAGCCGCAAACTGATCGAACGTGTGCTTCGTGCAAACTCCGGTGTCGGCAAGAATCTGATGGACGTTGCCGAGTATGACTTGGTGACCAGTGAGCTGGGCGGCAAGCTGGATGGTGAAAAACCATTCATGCTTTCCTACGCCGAGACAGGGGATTTTGTCAAACAGATTTACAACTTAGTCCAAGCCGATGACACCAAAGGATTCTTACGAGGCCAGGACGATCCTGTTGCACGGGGAGTTTCCGACCTTTTGGGACGCCACAAGCTACCGCCGTACGAAAAGTTCGAAAAGTACTTTGCGCCGACCGGTTCCTTTGCCTATGACGAACCCAACGGCATGCACTTCGCCATGTTCACGTTGCGTGCTGACGCCACCGAGGCAGAAAAAGAAAGGAAGGAAAAAGCCAAGCGCTAACGGCATAGTCCAATAGCGTGCGGCCGGAAATGATTTTGCGCAAACGCCCGTTAAGGCGTTTGTTAGACTGGCTGAATGAATGTCGATCAACGCGTTGACCAGGATGGCAGTCTAGAACTGCAACGGCACTGGAAGCTCTTTCGCCGAACTGGTCAATCAATCGAATCGGTTGACCACGATGCGGTGATTCGTGATTGGCAGCGTCATACCGAACCTCCATCGGTAGCGACCCTAGCGCTACTTACCGTCGTTGCCACAGCACTCGCTTTTGGTTGGGTTCGCTTTTCGTTCCCGGCCGTTGAATCCAGCAGCCTGAATGGGTTGCTGATCGTTTGGACCGCGATCAATCTCACTTTGTTGTTGATACACCTCCGAACACTTGCCGTTCGACATTGGTGGGTGCCAATGGAACCGTTGATTGGCCGAAGTCTCGCCATGATGCTTCCACAAGATCGATATCAGCCCAATCCAGAGCACTCGGAATCGCAACAGGAATTCAGGAACCGTTTGGCTGAACTTGGTATCGGGCCGCTTTGGGACTGTTCTACCTACCAAAGACTGTACGAACGTCATGAAGGCGAGTGGCAGATCGCGAACAAGACGCCAGAACAAATCGTCCATCAGCAGTTGGGAGATTTTCTAGGCCGCAAAGATTCGGCAACGCGAAACTTCCAACGCGGAAAGTATTTTGCATCGCTGAAAGACGGCAAAGCAAGCGTGTCTCGGTTCATCAATTCCAATGCGGATACGATTGGCAAAAGCCGAACCGGCTCGCTACCAATAGAGCAAGGTTTGGCGCTGCTACGTCTGTTACTCGACACCGAGATCACGCCTAAGCACAAAGGGTACAAAGCGTTGCAGACGTTTCTTGATGCCGCCGACCAAGGATGGTTTGGGCTCAGCGGATGCATCAAAGCGTCGATTTGGGAACGCAATCCATGGAATGATCTGACGCATCAGCAGGAATTCTTCAGTTCGGCGTCATTGCGCGGCGTCCGCAAAGTCGGCCGAAGCAGCAAGGGGCGGTTAGGGCCATTTCTTTACTTACAGAATCCAAGCATCAGCGCGCTGGACTTTTCTGATTCATACGACCGTCGTGTTCGAGCTCGGATTGCGGTGACAACAACGGATGTGGATGGTATTGAAATCCCGATTCTGTTTGTCGACGGAATCGAAGGCACGAACTCGGTCGATCGCGAACTGATTCAAAAAGCGATTCTGAGTTACGCGGATGCTTGCGGGTTTCATGCAGTCGCATTTCATAAGTATCCACACAACCAAGTTCCCCGATATTTTTTAGTCGGAATCGATACCGATCCAGCGCGCGTGATTTTGCTTCGGTACTGCGACATGCAGCACAAACAATACTTGGACGCATTTGGTTGGCCGATCGAGCCCTTTGAATATGCGGTGCCCAATGGGCAAGTCGTCGCGTATTTGGTCAACACGTCGCGACGCAGCAGAGAACTACCGAGCCTTGGTGCGGCAGAATCAAAATGGGACCAATCGATCGCGATCCTGCGACGGAGCAGTTTGTGGCTGATTCTTGCCAGTGGCCTTGGCTATGCCATGCTAACGATCGGTTTGACCATGCCGTGGGCGCTGGTTCCACTACTCAGCATTGCCGTGTTTTCGATCGCATCACATCTCAAGGTCCAGATGCTGGGAATGAAGCGAACCGCAGAATAGATCAGTCGGTGTACAAAAAAGAAGTCTTTCCGGCTGTTAAGTCGCAGGCGAGGTTGTCCTGTGTTTTGGCCACAGACAGGCGCGCAAGGTACCCAAACTGCCATTCAGACGAGGGCCAGGCTTTTCTGGTAACCCGAAGCGTTAGTTTTGGAGTTGCGTTTTTTCCTTCACCCTCCCGCTTGCGGGAGGGTCGGACGCGGTAGCGGCCGGGGAGGGCCCTCTCCGGGCCTGAGAGCCCGACTCGCCCAAAGGGAGAGTGAAATCTCATGTCGCGTTTTCAACTGGTGGTTCGCTTATTGAAATTCGGTTTCCACGCTGAAAAGCGCAACTCCAAAAAGCGTTAGCGAGGGACAATCAATCTTGCCTCGGTCCCTCGCTGACGCGTCGGGTTACCATTTCTGAGGCTTCTCAGGTTGAAACCGTGATTTGCCCTGTGAGGGTGGTGGTGTCTATTGACGCTATCTTTAAAAGATTTCTATACTTACGGTTTGACATCAACTCCAAAAATTTGGTCGGCATCGTCCGAAGAAATAATGAGCGAATCGCAAGACAACGAGCTGCTTGCTTACATCAAGAAGATCAACACATCCATCGAACCCTACTCGAAGCCGATCGCGGCTGGAGTCGTGATTCTGGTCGTTGGGCTAATCGGATACATGCTGTACAGCAGCAATTTATCTGGCAAACGGAGTGACGCAACTCTGAACTTGTTGAAAGCAGTCAGCTCAAACAATCCAGCTGGACTTGCAAAAATCAGCACCGAATATCCAGGCACACCAGCTGCTGCATGGTCGCAAGTGTTCGAGGGCAACCAGCATCTGTCAATTGGCTTGCGCACGCTGTTCAATGATCGTGACGACGCACAAACTTCACTTGATGATGCCCAAGCCGCTTTCAAAGTAGCATTGAAAGATAGCGACGACGAGCTTGTCCTGTCTCGATCCCACTATGGACTGGCAAGAGTTGCCGAAGCATTGGGGAATACCGATGAAGCGATTGACCACTACAAACAATGCGCTGATTTGAACGAGTCCGATGCGATGGTGAAAGTCGTTGAAGCTCGGATCGATGCACTTGGCAAACCAGAGACACAGGAGTTTTTGGCTTGGTTCAAGGATGACTTTATTAGTCCAGACCCAGCACTTCCGCCATCGCTTCCCCCAATAACCTCGCTTCCTTCTGACCCAGGTGAATCAAACCTTCCTGACCTAGGAAATGACGAGCCTGCCAAGGAATTGAAGGATGGTGGAATCGAACTCCCAGCCGACACTGATCCTAACGCAGCAGCTGACACTGATCCAAAGCCAGCGGCCGATATGGTAGATCCGAAGGCCGAGCCAGCAACCGATCAGAAGGCTGAGCCAGCAACGGACGCGAAGGCCGAGCCAGCAACTGAACCGAAAGCTGAAGCCGGCACTGTGGATCCAAAGGCTGCGCCTGACGGGGCTGCGACTGAAAGCGTTCCAGCGAAAGAGAGCCCTGCCAAGAAGCTTATCGAAGAATCAAAGGCCGCCGTTGAGAAAGCCGCTGAAGCAGCCGGGTCGGTGACGGAAAAGGCAAAGTAGGTGGCTGACGACGATGATCTTGTCAAGCAAGATCTGAATTCGTCAGACGATTCGGATTCAATCCAGCGTGAACAGGAAGTCGTTTTACGCGACTTTGTTGTGCCAGAGTCCGCGTCAGGACAACGCATCGACCTATTTCTCACGCACGCTTGCGACGGACATAGCCGCACACAGATTCGTGCCGCTGTTCAAGCCAACCTTGCCACGCTGGACGGTCGGGTCGTACGTCCCAGCGTAAAAATCAAGGCAGGCCAAACGATCCGGTTTCAGGTTCCTGAATTGCCGCCGGACGATACCATTCCAGAAAACATACCTCTGGACGTTATCTTTGAAGACGATGGGCTGGTGGTCGTCAACAAACCGCCGGGAATGGTCGTGCATCCTGCTCGCGGAAACTGGACAGGCACACTGACCAGTGCTTTGGCCTACCGATTTCAATCGCTTTCTGATGTTGGTGGACCGGCGCGTCCTGGTATCGTGCATCGCCTGGATCGCGACACAAGCGGCGTGATCGTGGTTGCGAAAACCAATGCCGTTCACATGCACCTAGTCCAACAATTTCATGATCGATTAGTGGAAAAAGAGTACCACGCGATCACCAACGGACGACTGGATCGTGATCGTGACATTGTGGAAGCATCCATTGGCCGGCATCCCTACCAACGCGAAAAACAAGCCATTCGCGAAGGCCATGCGACCAGTAAAACGGCGACGACGTTTTATGAAGTCATCGAGCGGCACGGGCGTTTTACTTATGTTCGTTGCAAACCCAAAACCGGACGCACGCACCAAATCCGTGTCCACATGGCCCACGTTGGTTGCCCGATTATCTGCGACAAACTCTACGCAGGGCACGCCCAAGTAACCCGCTCGAACTTGATTGGCCCACAGCGTGGTGACGATCCTGTCATCCTGGAACGCCAAGCGCTACACGCACACAAACTGACGCTCCAGCATCCACAGAGCGCACAGCAGATGACTTTCGAGGCACCGTTGCCAGACGACTTTCAGCGCGTGCTAACCGAACTCAGATCGGTCGACAGCAAGTCCTCCTAGGCTGGATAAACAAGCTGGGAAGCTTGGTTTATCCACGCGGGCCGAAAACGGCTTCGTCGATAGGAGCGTCTGCGCCAAGCTCGAATGGGTCGATGTCTGCACTGGGCATGACCGGCTCAGACGTTTTGCTTGAGCGACTGTTCTTTGGTCCTTGCAACCCAACCTCATTGGCACTTGATGCCGACCTTTTTGTCAAAGGATTCGAAGCGACATCCAAAATGGACGAACCGGACTCTTCTTCTAGTTCTTTACGCGTTTTCTCGTCCATTTCTGTCTTGGTGTCGTCCGTTGCTTCAACCTTTGCGGCCAATTGAATACGTGAAGCATACAGCATGTTTCCACGGACTAGCTGAACCGCGATGACATCGCCTGGACGCTTGGAGCCAACTTCGGAGGCAAGACCACCTGAATCTTGTACGATTCTCCCATCAACAGAAACGATGCGATCGCCGACACGAAGCCCCGACTTGTATGCAGGTGAATCGGGGGCGATTTCACGGACTACGGCACCTCGGATGCCTGCCGGCGAGTCAACTTCGATTCCCATTTCAGGTTTAGCGGATGCGGCACGCGGATTCGCTTGGGCTGCGAGCGCACTTGCTTGTGCTTTGGGGTGTTCAACCACTGGCACGACCAAGTCTCCGACGCGCCCCTCGCGACGTATCCTGAGCGTGACCTCACTGGCACGAGAAGGCAAAGCCGCCAGATACGCGATCAGCGCCTGAACATCTGGAGTGGGCCTTCCGTCGATCGTTAGGATTTGATCCCCGATTTTCAAACCAGCTTCGTCGGCTTTGGAATGCTCCTTGAACTCAACAACTTCGACGGCTTCACTTTCAGTGGCAGGTTTAGCGATCACACCAAGCGTTGGACGAATTTTTGGTTGGTTGAAAGCCTGTTGTTGGATAGTTTGTGAGGTTTGAGGAGCATAGACCTGTTGCTGGACTTGCGGCTGGCCCAAAACTATCCTCGGATCGATCACGCGTCTTTGAATCCGAGTCTGCTGTTGGTTCAGCGGAGACACCCGATACTGTGGAACGCGCTGTTGGGGAAACTGCTGCTGCTGAATTCGTTGTTGGGGAATTTGCTGCGGAGGATTTCCGTAAATGTTGGCACGGCGAGCACGCATCTGATCACCAATTCGCCGCAATAATCCCTGTCCATACAGGACGGAAGATTGATCGATCGCTGCGAACAAAACAAACAAAGCGAATACGCAAAGCGGATTTCGTAATCTCACGTGAATCTCCTAACTGACTCAGCAATAGTGGCAAAAACGCCAGCTCATTGGCACAGGCCGAAATCAAGCCCTTTTGAATTCGCGCACCTGACCCCATCATAACGCGTAAAACGGCAAACCAAAGCCTCCACGTCTAGTCAGATTGGCAACAAAACACAGTTGTTCACGGGCTTTTCGCGATAACTGGAAAAACTAATCCGCAGAAATTTTTTGTGTAGTTTCTCTAGTTGCCGCCGTTTCCAGACCAGGGTTTTGGTATCAACAGTTTTTCCACCGACCTTTTTGCGCTGTGCCTGCAGGTTTGGAAAAAGAAACCCGCCAAGTCCGTTTTTCTTTCGCTAGTTTTCTAGCCTGTACCGCTGGTCCAACAGTAACTTTTTAACTTCCGCCTGAAAGCTTGGATTGAAGGTTTGACTTTCATGCTATCAAACGCAAGAATCTCGATCCACGTGAGGACGCTCGTCATTCACGTTCGCGGGAAGGCAAAGTTGCCACCCAGCGGAGCTAGGTTGGTACTGGATTTCTAGGCCAACGCTTCGGCCGTTTTCCCGCAACCACGTATTCAAGACTTCACAACAATCTAGGCACATCGAACGTGCCTTGTTGGGGCGTCAATCCGTAACGCGAAATATCCATGAAGGAGGATTGCGCAACCGGTATGTCAACAACGCACGGCTGCAACAACGATAAGGCGATCGTTGAAACTTTCATGGAAGCTTTGAAACAGCGTGTTGGCGAGGACGCATACCGTGTCTGGTTTAGCGATGGAATCTCGTACGAATTTGTCGACGTTGCCACAACCAACGGAGCAGCGGCCAAGCGATCTACGAAACAACTAACGGTCACAGTACCAGGACAATTCGCTCTGGAACGCCTGCGAAAAAACCACTTGCAGGCCATTCGCGGTGCAGCGGCCTCTGCTACCGGCGGGGTAACCAAAGTAGAATTGGTGCTCGGCAATCAACTGCCAACCCAAGCTGAATTGCCTTTGGGAGAATCCGGCGCAGTAGAAACAGTTCAGGCCAACGGCGGCAAGAAAAAGAAACGCAATCCTCGGCCCAAGAAGAATCGTCAACCCAGCACGGAGATCGCGCAGCCAGCTCTCCCAGGTTTTGTTGTCGATCAGGAACAACCGGAAGTCGAATCGGAGATCGCGCCGTCCGTGGTCTCGCCTGCTGAGTCTATCGCCAAGCAAACATTTAACCTGGAGAACTTTCTGGTAGGTGATTGCAATCGTTTGGCATACACGGCAGCGATGACGGCATGCCAAACCCCAAAGACTGCTTCGCCACTGTATTTCTTTGGCCCAACTGGAATCGGCAAGTCGCACCTTTTGGCTGCGATCGCAGATAGGTTTCGCCGTGTTCACCGCATGCGGCGGGTCGTTCATCTTTCAGCGGAAACGTTTACCAATGAATTCATCGCATGCGTAAACACAAGCGGCTTGCCAGCGTTTCGCGCCCGCTATCGGGATGTCGATGCTCTGATCGTTGACGATATTCACTTCATTGGCAGCAAGCGTGCGACGACTCGCGAAATGCTGTACACGATTCAAACGATTGCTGATTCGGGCCGACCGATCATTCTGGCTGCGACCTCAGCGCCAAGTGAAATCTCCGACTTGGGACAAGAGTTAGCTGGCCGGCTTGCTAGCGGTTTAGTTTGTCCAATTGGCGTGATGAGTTCTCGGACTCGCGATTCGCTATTACGGCAAACAGCACAAGAGGTTTGCGAATTCACCTGGCCGGAATCGACACTGATGGAAATCAGTGAACTGGTTGTCGGAGATGGCCGCGTCATCCGAGGCATTGTGAACCTGGTGCGAATGCTGCACGGGATGCTTGGGCGAATGCCAACGATGGACGAAATCCGGCACTATGGAGGCGAATTGCTTCGTGCCGCGAAACCAGCCGTAACACTCAATCGTATTGAGCGAGCGGTTGCCGAAGCGTTCCAATTGCCGTCAGAAACCTTGCGTTCACAATTGAAGACACGTTCGGCGTCCCAGCCACGAATGTTGGCGATGTACCTATCGCGGCAACTGACATCATGTGCTTTTACTGAGATCGGACGCTTTTATGGCGGTCGAAGTCACAGCACCGCGATCGTGGCATCCAAACGCGTCGAGAAATGGATTCAAGATGGATCCAGTATCGGCAGAGGTTCTCAAGCAGTCTCCGTCCGAGCAGCGCTCGATCGGATCGAGAGCATTCTACGAGCAAGCTAGTGCGAACGTTGCTCGCAAAGCTGGCCGCATCCCGGCGCCGAAACTCTTGACGGGTTTGTTGATTTACTGAGCCGACGGCGCTAGCCGCGGGCCTTGTGGTGACAACGCAACCTTCGAGGCCCGTGGCTAGCGCCAGCGGCTCACAAAAATACGACACGCAAATAAATCAACATACCGTTGACGAGTTTTCGCTACGGCGGAATCCAGCCGACTTGCAATTTGAGTATTGCACAAAAAAAAGAGCGTGGATTGTAATCCACGCTCTTTGCTTTTTGCACTCGAGGCTTTGCTAGGTTGTTCGCCGGACCATCATTTGAAAGCCTCGACTGTCTTCAAACTAGAAGGTAATGGCAATTCCTAGATCCACGCCTTGAACCCACAGGCCTGAAGCACCTGGGACGAATTCTGGACGGTTGCCAAACGTATTTGTGAACAAGCCACCAGTATTCACTGTGCGGTCGATCACATCGCCAACAGTCGAAGCCTTGTCGAAGTACAAGAAACTGTAACCGACCGTCATTGCAACGTGCTCGCGGAAATTGTATCCGAGCTTGAAGTTCAACTCTGGAATGAAACTGAACTCTTCGTTCTCGAATGTGCCTTGGTTACCTTGAGCAAACAAGCCACCGCCGGTCAGAATTGGTGGAGCTGGTGAAAAGTTCTGTACCGAGTTGCCTTGGATGCGAACCGTTTGCTCCATATTGCCCAAGTGAACCTTGGTCAATGAGCGAGCGAACCAGCGACCGCGATTGATGATGGTTTCAAATCCGATTTGTCCACCATGGAATCGGTTCTCGGTCTCGAACAGATCGTTCAAAGTACGAGTCGAAGTCGTGTCGGTTGACGAACTAGTCATCCGAAGCGTGTCGTCTAGTTGGAAGTGACTGTAGCCACCAATCAAGTCAAGCCGACAGTTCTTGTTGCTCGTGAAGGTCAACCGTGCGTAAGCTTCTGCAGCCAGAAGTGAAACTTCGCTGGAAATGTCAACATTGCCGTTGAACAAGGCACCTGGAATCACCGAACCAATCAGAACTGAATTTTCCGCATTGGCAAGATCGTCATAGAACGGACGGCCAATCGAAAAGGCTGAGCCATCGCCACCTAGCGAGAAGCTGTCGCCATTGTCTTCCATGATCCAAAAGCGACCACCGATGCCAATATTGTCGGAAACGTTAATTCCGACGTCACCACGATAGCCAATGGATAGGTCACCTTCGATTTCGTCACCGAATACAGTTTGTGTACCAGGCAATCCGATCTCTGGCTCAGTACCAGCTGGTGATACTGTTACCAGTGGAATGATGTCGCGAGCTTCAACGAACCACAATAGTGCTTCGTGTCGGAACCAACCACCACTGGTCGTCAGGCCTAAGCCCTTTGTGATTGAACAACCACCGCCGCCGCCCAACGAACAGCCACCGCCGTCGCAGCCACCGCCGCCGTACATTGGCGTTGAGTCACAGCCTGTGCAAC
>CAYNNP010000058.1:21067-28200 GCA_964398215.1 uncultured Pirellulaceae bacterium
GCCGTACATTGGCGTTGAGTCACAGCCTGTGCAACCTGGTGAGCTGCAGCCTGGGCTGTCACACCAACTAACCGTTTGCAGTGGCTGCATTTGGTTAGCAGATATTGGAGAATAGTGTTGTTGTGCATACGCTGCTGGCTGGCGAGCCGGTGCTTGATGCATCGGGCCCATCGCCGGAGCAGGCGTGTAGCGTTGTGCCACAGGTTGCACTGGGTACGCTGCTTGGCGGCGCTGTGCTACGTTGTGGCTTGCTTGGCTGACGGCTTTCGCCTCAGCGCTTGATGCTTTCTTTTGAACGCTAGCATCGTCAGCGTCGCTGGCGAAGTATGCGTCTTCTGCATCATTGGGTAAGTCGCCAACAAAGGCAACAGGTTTCACAGAATCTTCTACATCGAAGTAATCGTTTTCGTCACCGAATGTCGGTGCAGAGGCTGACAACATAACCGCTGTCAAAGTTAAGCCTCGTAAAGTCTTTTTCATCGTAAGTCTCGTTCAGTCCGGGAACACTGGATTGACTGCTGTAATTGAATCGACGTGTTCTTTCGCTAAATGCAGTACTACCCGAACTCCCGAAAAACTTGCCTTAAACTACCTACAGTCACACTCGGTGCTTACAAAGTCTTCCTAGACCACCCAGGCTGCGCGTTAGAATGGGAATCGCACTGCCAGCATTGATTGGCTAGAGTTATGTAGGAAACGTTTTCCGCTTTTATTTGAGCAGACTTTTGATGAATTCAAGCGACCCAGGCCCATCGGTTGACCCAAATCAGGGCCCACCGAGCGATAGCAATCTTGTTCCCGCAACGGTGACCGAGGATGCGGAAAAGCAGATAACGCCAATACTGCAAAAGTCATCGGGGCGTCACGGTGACATTGATACGACCCGGACTTTGTCACCGTTTTCACGTCAAGGCATCAAGCCAAAGATGGTTCGGTGGCGCCGTTTACTCGCTCGCGTGAACGATTGGGAAAGTAAGCTTGTTGATGAAGCCGATTTGGCGCTCCGCAAGCGATCATTGGCGCTACGTTATCGAGCCATGGCTGGCGAAAAACTTTCATCGCTTTTGCCTGAGGGCTACGCACTGGTCCGAGAATCCGGTCGACGTGCACTCGCGATGCGTCACTATGATGTGCAAATCATCGGGGGCATCTCGCTGTTTGAAAATCATATTGCCGAGATGCAAACTGGTGAAGGTAAAACGCTAACCGCGACGTTGCCGTTGTATCTTCATTCATTGGTTGGCAAAGGCGCGCATTTGGCCACCGTCAATGACTACCTGGCAAAACGTGATGCTGAATGGATGCGTCCGGTCTTCGAGTTACTCGGCGTCAGTGTTGGCATCATCCAAACGCAAGACGACCAACCTGGGCGGCGCAAATCGTACAGCTGCGCGGTGACCTACGGAACGGCCAAGGAGTTTGGGTTCGATTTCCTGCGTGACCGATTGTTGCTGCGTGCGCAAAATCGCTTGCAGACTGAAATGCTAGGAGACGGTGGCGGCGGGTTCTCCGGTGCGGGCGACCAACCTGTCATGCGCGGTGTGCACTTCTGTCTTGTCGATGAAGCGGACAGTATTTTGATTGACGAGGCACGAACGCCGCTGATCATCGGCAGCATCGAAGACACCGTTCGCGACCAGATTGTCGAAACGTACCAATGGGCGTCGGACAACGCGAAAGAGTTTATAAAAGACGATCACTACGAGATCGATAGCGAAACAAAGCAATATGAACTTACGGCCAGGGGACGCCAGAAGGTTCGTTCGCTGGGCAAATCAGATTTAGTACGCACAATGGGGCTTGTAGATCTTTACGAATACACCGAGCGCGCGATTAAGGTTGGCGAAGAGTTTTTGTTGGATCGACAGTACGTTGTTCGGCCAGACGATAACGGTGAAGACGAGATTGTGATCGTTGACGAATTCACAGGACGATTGGCGGAAGGCCGTAAGTGGCGTGATGGGATTCACCAAGCGATCGAGTCTAAAGAAGGACTTGATATCAGCGTTCCGACCGGCCAAGCGGCGCGGATCACTGTCCAGGATCTGTTTCTTCGCTACAAACACTTGGCGGGAATGACCGGAACCGCGGCGACAGGGGCGAGCGAGTTGAAAAAGATCTACCGGACTCCGGTAATTCGCGTCCCTACCAACCGTCCACCAAAACGAAAACAGTTGGACGACCAGGTTTTCGGAACGATGGAGGCCAAATTCGAAGCGATCGTCAAAGAGACTCAGGAAGTACATGCACAGGGTCGACCGGTGCTGATCGGTACACGGTCGATCGATAAGTCAGAGATCATTTCAAAGATGCTTGATGCGTTGGGGATCGAACACCAAGTCTTGAACGCGAACAACGTTGAAATGGAAGCCGAGATTGTATCGGCGGCAGGAGGCAGAGCGCGTGTGACGGTGGCCACCAATATGGCTGGCCGCGGTACCGACATTAAACTGGATGATGAAATCGAAGCCATCGGCGGAATGCATGTGATCTGCACCGAACTTCACGACGCCGCCCGGATTGACCGTCAATTGATTGGTCGGTGTGGCCGTCAAGGAGACAATGGGTCATATCGCCAATACCTTTCCTTGGATGACGATATTCTCAAAACCGGTTTGGGGCTGGAAAAATCAAACAAACTGATGGAATCGGGGCGAGAGATGGCGGGCGCTGTCAATCAATACGCCAGCCTGTTTCGCAAAGCCCAACGGAAGGTCGAACGAAAACACTTTCGCGACCGGATGGTGTTGCTTCACCATGAGAAGGAACGCAAGAAAATGCAGCGTGAAATCGGCCAAGACCCGTATCTCGATACGCCAGATTAATTCCGGCGCTGTGGATTACGTCTTGCGTCGACAAGGGTGGAACAGCGCGACCTTGCAGTTGCGCTTTTCATTCCAACCCGCTCCGGTCGCTTGCGAAATCAATTCTCGCTTTTCACTAGCTTGCCAGCCAATAACTTGTCAGCTTGCTGATTGGCTTGCTGCATAACCGTCTCGATGTCGACCGGTTTTCCGCCCTGCTTTTTACTTTCGCTGGCCGCTTGCATGAAGGCGTAAATTTCGATCGTTTCACTGGGATCAATTGGCAATTCGCGAGTCCGAAAGAACTTGGCGATCTGAACGGCCAGCGGTTTGTATCCACCGTACTTTCCAATTTGCTGAACACCCTTTTCCCCAAAAGCCGTTCCACCGTAACCTCGCTTGCCAGCCCGAATGCCTCGGAATGTTCCGATTCTGCCATCCGTCCAGGTCCCGACTGCCAACTCATGGTCTTTTGTCGATGTATGGCTCACCGACTTGCAGCCTGACCCCATGCAAGTGAACAACGATTCGACGCCATGAATTCCATACCAAAACAAATCCACATGCGACGGCTCCAGTGAACAAGGACTGTAGGCGTCGCACCCCACGACGCGTCCGACACTACCACCGCGAATTGCTTGCGCTCCTTCGGAATACCGTAGCGAAGACGCGCTGAACATCGGAACCTGGTAGTGCTTAGCGGCGCGAAAGATCGCGACGACTTCACTTAGTCGCGAACCAGTTGGTTTATCGATGAAAACCGGCTTGCCCGCACGAAAAACTTTCAAAGCCTGCTCCAGGTGCGGTTGTCCGTCATTGGTTTCCAGCAAAACGCAGTCAACCTTGCTACATAGCGTCTCGATCGAGTCGACAATTTCGACTCCCAGCGTCTCCAGTTCTTGGGTGTACTTTGGGATGCGACTGTAACTGGATTCGATCGTTTTGCTGCCGTGAGGATAGGCAGCGACAACGACGCAGTTCTGCATCTCCTTGTCGGCCGGCGTTCGGTTGAACGCTTTCGTGAAGGCTGGAACGTGTGACGTATCAAGCCCGATGATGCCGACTCGCAGCTGTTTCATTTCTTGGCCCCAACCTACAAGTCCTGGACAGCAGACAAGCACAAATGCCAATGCTGTTAACGAAAGTCGATTCATGACGTCCCTTCGAGTGAGAATTAAGATGCCAAAATTGTAGTCGGTCGCGACGCACCGCGTTTAAAACACCGCGCACGGATACGAGCCGAGTACTTTGATCATGAATGAATGCTCTTCTAGATCGCTCATGATCGCGGTGATTTGTTCGTCTTCGCGATGGCCCTCGAATTCGATAAAGAACAAATGCGCCCACTTTTCGGTAGGCGACGGACGCGTATCGACCCGTGTCAAACTGATGCTTTCGCGGTGAAATGGTTCTAACAAGTGGAACAGAGCCCCTGGACTATTCCGCGTCGCGACAACAATCGAAGTCTTATCGGATCCACTTGGCGGGATCTCTTTTTCGCCGATCACTAAAAACCGCGTCGTGTTGTCGTGCCGGTCTTCGATGTTGGCACTGACACAAGAAAGTCCATAAAGCTCCGCAGCAATCTCGCCTGCCACGGCTGCAAGCGACGGATCTTTCGACGCCAGTCGCGCGGCTTCACCGTTACTGCTAACGTCAACCAATTCAGTTGTCGGCCAATGACGCGACAACCACGATTGGCATTGAGCAAGCGCCTGACGGTGCCCACAGATCTTTTTGATTTTGTCCGTCCCTGATTGTTTTGAAACCAGCAGTTGCAAATGAATCGGCAATTGAACTTCGCCGCAGATCTTCAACGGTGAATGCACAAACACATCAAGCGTATGATTGACTGCGCCTTCAGTAGAATTTTCTACCGGCACGACACCATAATTGGCGGCACCCGTTTCGACAGCCGAAAACACGTCAGCGATCCGTGCTCGCGACTGCGTGACCGCCGAATTCCCAAAATGCTTGATAGCGGCTTGCTGCGTAAAGGTGCCTTCGGGCCCCAGAAATGCGACCTCGGCAGGTTGCTCCAAAGCCAAGCAAGCGGACATGATTTCGCGAAAGATATGCGCGACTGTGCCGTCAGGCAACGCGCCACCGGATTCTTGGTTGCGCTCCATCACCGCGCCCAGCACCTGGGCTTCGCGCTCAGGCCGGTAAAAGACAACCGAACCGCTGTCTTGGTTGCGAAGTTTTACATCCGCAATCTGACTCGCGCAAACAGCGCGCTGGTTCAACAACTGGTGGATTTGGCGATCAATCTGGTCGATCTGATCGCGTAACTCATTCAAACTGGACATCGCTCTACAACGCCTTCATTGCTCAATTGATTTTCAAGTCAATGAAGATAGCCATCTGTCAGCATTCTTGCCATTACAGGAATGACCTACTTGGTCAAAATCAATTTGCCTTGATTGGTTTGCCGGAGACGATAGAGCTGGCCATTACATTCGATCCAAATTTCCTTGCCGCATGGCGCGAGCTTGGAAAACGAGATCACTTTTGGTAATTTCAGATCGTCCGTATTAGCGGCAAGCTCCTCGTAGGTGCTTCGATCTCGCTTGCCGCTTGGGTCATTTTTCGTAGTCACGTTTGCCTTCAAGCTCGTGTCGCTTTGCTGAACGTTACTCAGGAACCGTTACTTGTTCGCGTCCAGCTCGAGTCGAAAGATCTTGCCACAGCTTCAGGTCGATCGAGTCGCTTACGAAACGAACTGAACCGTCCATCATTGTAATGTTCACACCACCTGGATGGTAACTTCTAGCTGTCACTGCGGCGTAAGTCCTGGCGGTCGTTACCCTGCCTTCTCGCATATTAGTAAAGTCCACATCGAACTCGCCGCCACTAACTTCGCAAATCACCTTCGTGTTGGGTGAAAATGTAGTTGTGAATCCAGATTGATGAACGCGTCCATCAACCCACTCGGTGTGTCCTGTTTCCGTTTTGAACGAACCAGCTAGAGCACAAATCTGACTTGAATCCAATGGCATCGATAAATCGCCTTGGATCTCAGCGTCGCGAAAGTACGGTGTCCACGCCTTTACTTCTGCGAACGCAAGTGTGTTGGAAAGCCCATCGAGCACATCGCGAAAACGTCCGACGAAAGCCGCTCGGAATGTCCCAGCACCGTGTGTACGATCGTTCGGGTCGTAAACAAACCATGGCCCCGCGTTGTAGGCGTAGTTCAACGGATGGTGATGAGGCTGGTTGTTCTCAGTGCGAGGAATGTCATTGACTTCACTGGGGCACATGTACGTCGGCACACGGAACGAAGCAACCCTCTGCGGCTGGCCATCGACGAACAACATCGCGTTACCATAACCGTCGGAAAAATCCACGCTCTCACCCAGCCCGACCTGCTCTAAATAAGGCAAGATTCTGGCTTGCGCCGACCAACCGTCACCGGACACAGCGGGCTGCGTCCACGCTGGCGGTGTTCGCTTGAAAGCCGACTCGTAATTGTGCACCGCCAGAGCAACTTGGTGCAGGTTATTTTGGCAACTCATGCGTCTTGCCGCTTCGCGTGCTGCCTGAACCGCGGGCAACAGCAATCCAACAAGAATCCCAATGATTGCGATGACGACCAACAATTCGACCAGCGTAAAACCAGCTCGCGGTCGGCGTTTTAAAGTGCCGTCAAAACACAAAGCAGGGTCTACGGATTTCGATGGTGAAAACATAATACAAGCCTTTCAGCAACAGGAAGGTGATCACCGATTAACGCCCGGCCAAGACAATGGTCCAGAAAAACATCAATCGGCAAGTCTGTCGTGGCTGGCTGGATACGTTGGATTTCAACGTGCCACTGGCTTGCTACGCCGCTTCTATGAAAATGAGAAGCATTCTCAATAAATGTACCGATCCAGAATTAGCTCGCAAGGCACAACAGAGCTTCTGGGAAGAAAAAACCGAAAAAGTCGACCTTAACAGCACGACCAGCCTGAACCATGCTGAGGTGTCACAAGTCCAAGAAATGGAGGCCACAGAGCGTAGTTAGGCGTTGACGGAAGCTCTGGATGTGGGAAACTTCGCAAACTTTTCAAACCAAGATAAGCGGTAGTGGCGGAACGGCAGACGCGCTAGCTTGAGGGGCTAGTGTCCTATATGGACGTGGAGGTTCAAATCCTCTCTACCGCACTTTTTATCCAGGCGCGTCTCAGCGCAGGGCAAATCAGTTTCTGATTCTGGGTCATTTGGGTAACCCGACGCGCGAGTTTTGGATTTGCGTTTTATTGGTAACCCGCAGCGTGAGCGAGGGACAATGGATCTTGACTCGGTCCCTCGCTCACGCTTTTTGGAGTTGCGCTCTTGGTGTAGGCC
>CAYNNP010000059.1:0-28120 GCA_964398215.1 uncultured Pirellulaceae bacterium
CCTGAAGGCGGTACTACAAACAAAAACTCACAGACTCACCGAGGCCGACACAATTCTTATTCGTTAAACCAAATGAAAGCCATGGTGGTGCGTTATTCGATCGGCCGAAAGTCTTGACGATTTCCGCTACAGGCGCTCTACAAATTCGCAACAATATGTATCGAGATTCGCAACTGACTTGGTTGGTAGTTTAAACTCAGCTTTACATTCCCTGACCGAATCTTTGCCCAAAATAAAATGCGAAAGCTGAACTCCGCAATGCGAATGGTAGGCCGGCGTCGATTTCTACAAGGTACAGGCGCCGCATTGTCGTTGCCGTGTCTTGAGAGTTTCGCGGCGGACAACCCAACCGATTCATCCCCACGGCGTCTGGTCTGTGTTGGCAATCATCTTGGTTTCTATCCCGGCAACTTTTTCCCAAAGACTGCCGGCAAAGATTATCAACCCACATCGACTCTCCGACCGCTGAATGTACATCGCGACGACGTGACCGTGTTTTCACATTTGGACCACGAACTAAACGGAGGTCACAGCGCGGTTCACGGATTTTTGACGAGTATCAAAAAGGAAGAAGCGGTCGGGTTTCCCACCAAGAATCTGTCTCTTGACCAAGCCGCCGCTGAGCACGTGGGAAGCGCCACGCGGTTTGCATCGATCAATACCGGGATCGGTGCTGGTACCGACATGTGCTGGACACGCGCTGGAGTCCATGTACCACCGATCAATAATCCTGCCACACTCTTTCGCGGCCTGTTTGCAAATTCGCCCCAAAGCCAGCGCGAAGTGGAACGCGCACGGCTGACCCACCGGGCCAGTGTGCTGGATGCGTTGCGTGATTCTGCGGGCGCCTTGAACCGAACTCTGTGCGCATCAGACCGTGACAAATTGGATCAATATCTGACTTCCGTTCGCGACGTTGAACGGCGGTTGCAGATGTCCAAAGAATGGCTTGACCGGCCCAAACCAAAATCGCCGATCGATGAAGTTCTGGACGAGGAACGAAAACACATCGACGAAGTCGCTTTGCTATATGACTTGATGGCTCTGGCGTTGCAGACAGATTCCACTCGTGTGACCACTTTAGAAATCCCACTCGGTTTCCGCACTGCCGAATTGGACCTAGGAAGCTACCATGGCCTTTCTCACCACAGCAAATCGGAAGACCGAATCGGCCAACTGAAAATCGTGGAATCTTTTCTAGCCACAAAGCTCAGCGACTTCATTTCACGGCTCAAGGAAGCAAAGATTTTTGACGAAACCCTGATCGTATTCGGTAGCGGCATGAGCGATGGATCGACGCACAGCAATCGAAATCTTCCCGTGCTATTGGCTGGCGGCGGACTCCAACATCAGGGTCACTTGGTCTGTCCCGAAGAGCAACACAAGCGAGTGCCGCTCTCGAATCTATGGCTTTCTGTTCTACACTGGTTTGGCTCTCGGGCGGATCGGTTTGGCAGAAGTACAGGAACGTTTTCTGGGATGGAGATTGGGTAGCGCATCAATCACAAATGACTCGCCTCAAATAGCTAATGAAAACCGCCTTCCGTCTTCTCCTGTTGTTCATCCTTTCCGCAACAGCGGTTCGCGCCGACGAAACAACTTCTGCGTTCCTGAACAAACACTGCATCCGATGTCATGGCAGTCGAACGCAAAAGGCTGATCGTCGATTCGATACACTTCCCGCACAAATCAAGAGCATTGAAGACCTGCAGCGATATCAGGAAATCGTCGACCAGCTAAATCTTTCCAGCATGCCTCCCGAAGATCAGCCGCAGCCTGCCGCAGCGGAGCGCACCAAGTTGATTTCGCATCTGACCGCACAGGTCACCGCCGCGCACGCCAAACTGCATGCTTCAGGCGGACACAGTGTGCTCAGGCGCCTGAATTCATGGGAGTATCGCCAGACGATTGGCGACCTGCTGGGACTGAATGTTGACGTCTGGAATCCAGCTGAAGATTTCCCGGCCGAGGTGACCGTTGACGGATTCGACAATAACGGAGCCGGTTTGGTCACATCCGGTAGGCTGATGGATCATTACTTCGTCGCCGCCGAAGAAGCGATTCGCCGGGCCACGCAGTTTGGCAGTCGCCCGGCGTCAAAAAAACTCAATCAGCGATCGCCATTTTACTTTAGTGGTCGAGAATCCAAGGACCTGCCCAAGCTGTTTCAAGTTGACCGTTTTCGGTTCATTCCAAAGACTCCGTATACGGACCTCTATGGCCGGCACTATCGCGGCGGGCACATCGGTTTCTTGCCTCTTGTTCGGCAGGGCGGTGTTTCGCATAGCGGCATCTATACCGTTCGCGTTCGCGCGGCAGCGGTCAGCCGAATCCATGACTACGGCAAAGCGCTTGGCGATTTTCGTAACGGCGATCCGCTGGTCATGGAGGTCGCTGCGGTCGACCGTAAAGGCAGTGTTGAAAGTACCGGTAATGTATCGAAGATGACCTCGTTGGCACGCATCGAACTGACCAACGAGCAACCGCAATGGTTTCAGTGGGACGTCTACATCGAGGCCGGATTCGAACCGGAAGTCCGATTTCGAAACGGCCCGATGGCGGCCAAGCGGATGGTCCGAATGCTGTCGACCAAGGCGTCGGACAAACCCGAGTTCAAGCCATTTATCAACATGAAATCTGGTATGGAAAAGGCTCATGGAATCCTGAATGCCTACCAAGGACCTCGGTTGCGGATTTGGGAAATCGAACTTGACGGTCCGCACGTTGATACCTGGCCCAGCGCTGGGCATCGCGTGCTGTATGGCAACCTGACGCCAGACGAACTGAATGCTATGACAATTTCCCAGCGGCTCAATGCGCTGGCCAAGCGAGCGTTCAGACGCCCTCCACTTCCAGATGAACTGGCGCCGATCCAACGGCTCGTTTCCGCAAAACTCAACGAAGGCATGCAGCCCCTACAGGCTTTGCAACTCGGCTGCCAAGCGATTCTGTGTTCACCTGGGTTCTTGTATTTAAATCTCGGCGAAGGCCAGTTAGATGAATTCGCGTTGGCTTCTAGACTGTCGTATTTTCTTTGGTCATCGCTCCCCGACCAACAGCTTCTCAGTCTAGCGGCCGATGGAAAACTGAAATCCAATTTGTCAGCGCAAGTAACACGCATGCTAGGCGATTCAAAGTCGAACCGATTCGCGCAGCATTTTGTGCGGCGTTGGCTTGATCTGGACAACATCGGCAAGATGCCACCATCAGCGGACTTTCTGGTGTATCACCGCGACAATTTGGAAACTGCGATGCGTGCCGAAACGGAGACGTTTTTCCGGCATGTGCTGGTTGAAAATCTGCCGCTGCGTGAATTCCTGGACGCTGACTATTCGTTTCTGAATCGCGAACTCGCTTTGCATTACGGTATCGAAGGGGTTCAAGGCAACGAACTCAAACGCGTCTCGCTCCAAGGCAGTCAGCGGGGCGGATTGCTAGGCCACGGTGCTTTCCTAACCGCATCGGCCAACGGCGTCGATACGTCGCCAGTGGTCCGTGGGATTTTCGTTTTAGAAAAGTTACTTGGTTACACACCTCCGCCCCCACCGCCGGATGTGCCTGCCATCGAACCTGACATCCGCGGCGCGGTCACCATTCGCGAGCAACTTGAAAAGCATCGAGAAAACGCAGCGTGTGCAGAGTGTCATCGAAAAATTGACCCACTCGGTTTTGCGTTGGAAAACTTTGATGCCGTTGGAGCTTGGCGGGACAAATACGCAGGAAAGACGCCTGTCGATGCAACCGGAGAACTGCCGGGCGGCGATTCGTTTTCAACAACCGCGGAATTCCGAAAACAATTGGTTGATCGTCAAGGACAGTTCAAGCGCTGCTTGGTTGAAAAGCTGTTGACGTACGCGTTAGGCCGTGAGCTAGATGCCAGCGACCGTCCGACTACCAATCGTATTCTCAGCGAACTGGATGCAAAACAGGGCGGCCTGCGCGACCTGATTCACTTGATCGTACTCAGCAAGCCATTTCAAAACAATTGAATCACGGTATCGTCACTTTGGAATTCGCAGAGACGCCGAATTCTGATTTGATTTGGGCCAAGTCTGAAGCGGCATAGGCTTCCAGCCTGTGTTTTTGCTATTCACAGGCTGGAAGCCTATGCCACTGAAAAACTGCCCTACATCGCAAGATCATCATCGAACACAGTCAATCTACATCCAGACGAATCCCAGACTTCTCCGCTTGCGACCTCGTGAACTTGAAACACGTCCACCGTCAGCCGACATGAACCACGGGAACTATTCAGTTCATAAATCACCCTTGTGGGTGAATCAACATCATCCACTTCGCGCGATTGTACAACATACGCATCGCCTCGTAACACAAACCGATCTTTGACCTGCAAACCCAATAGTCTGCCAGTCGTTGGAGCGACTCGAATCCGATCGCGTTGCAGCCATGACCCGATCAGTTCGCGAAATTGCCCTATCACACTCATGGGTTTCGCCTAGTCGCACCAAGCTCACGAACCTGTCGCTGCCTTCAACCGCTGCAACTCCTCATTCAGTTTCTGCTCCTTCTCTTCTCTTTGAAACCGGCGTTTCAGCTCTTCCGCATTCGGGTCTTTGCCATCCATTCGATCCCATGCCTCACTGACCGCCTCCTCACGTTCCACTCTCGCTTCCAATCGACTGAACTGTGCGAAAGCAGACTTGCTGTGCGTACGATCGAGCGATTGATTGATCTTTTGAGCCGAAGCCGCGCGTGTCATTCGAGCGGTCAACAAAGTCTTCTTCTGCTTGGCTTGACGGATTTTGTCTTCTAAATCCGTGACGCTTGACTGCAGTTTTTCGACTTCCGATTTTTGTCGACCGTGATCGTCGGCGTACTGTTCAGCCCGCTGCTCTGCGGTCAACTTCTGTTCCAATGCAGCCTTGGCGGTCGATTCGTCACCGCGTTTCATGGCATCACCGGCCCGCTGCATCCAAGCATCCGCATCCTGCCGTTCGCGTTCGGCCCGTTTGCGAAGCTGAATTTCGTCGGCAACCGCTTCGGCCACACTCGACCGGATACGATCAAGTTCTTCTTCCATGTCGATCACCAACTGGTGCAACATTCGCTCAGGATCTTCGATCTTTTCTCGCAACGATGTCATGCTTGAACGCATCACCAGTGAAAATTGATTAAACCATTGCATGTCTTCATTCCTTGTAAAAATTAGTTTCTTAAATCGGCAAACAAGTCACACCATCAGTTCCAAGTTGCCAGTTCCGCCGACACCATACGGATTCGCGTCAGTAACTTCTCGCGATGGTTTTCACAAAAAGCAGCCAACACGATCACGCCCGCGCCCAACACCACGCCGCAGATCCACAACAAATTCAAATTGTGAATCGTTGAACGAATCACCATCGCCACCAAATCGACCAACAAGAACGCTGTACCTGCGTAGACCAGCGAACGAATTCGCATTCCGATCGCAATCAAGATCACCAACACACTCAGAACCATCAGTAACAAAATGTGAATCCAACTGCCGCCCAAAACTTGCAACAACGGCGAGCACAAAATGGTTAGCAATCCGATGTAATAGAGTGGCGTGTGCGATGCCTTGGGCAGTTCCTTCTTCATCAATTCGGTGAATCCCAAGATCGATAGTCCAACAGGCACCAAGTACAATTCCAAAGCACTCCAACTGAACGATATCCACAGCAGGAACAGCCCAGCATTCGCGATCATCAACGCGGGGATGCAGAACTTTTGTTGCCTCAACACAAACGCTTGATGAAAGTAGATTCCGGCGGCCATCATCAGCAAAAGTGCATTCAGTGCCATCGACGATGAACCCCAACCGGCCAATTCGCAAACAACAACCAATATCGCAACCACCCCCGGCAACGCTTGTCCAATGAACAGCATCGGTCGGCGAAAGATTGCCAAGTTTTCGCTTCGCTGCGAACCATGAGCGACCATCAAACCGACGATCGAAATCCCCAACAACACAAACTGGCTGATGCCAACATTCAGCGAGATGACATCATGGACAGACAAGAACCAAGTCATCACACCGCATAAAATGCACGTCATCCAGACTCGTGATTCGCTCTGCTTACGTACAGCAAGCATTGGTTGGGTAACGATCAAAACAACAAACCCAATCGTTGCAATTGCAATTTCGAATCCTTGTAGACCACGCCCCAATATCAAGAACAGTCCCAGCGCCAGCAGCCCGACTCGCAATACAGACACCCAACCTTCAGCTTCACGACCGCCAATCCATCGATTCAGGCACTCGAAAACCAACAGCGAAACGCATCCAGTCAGGAACAACAAAGGAACCGCATGAATGCTGAACGTTCCGATCAGGCCTTGTGGAATCCAACCGTGGCAACCGCTGAATGCCGCGGCAATCAAAAACAGATTGATGTTCGCCAGGATCGCAAACCCACATCGTTTTCGATTGTCCCATTGGCGTGGCGAAACAAATGCCAGGACAAGAATGCAGACCAACCCAACTGCTCGCATCGGCAATGCAAACGACAGGCAACTTAGCGCCAGCAGCCCGATCATCCAGCTTTTCCCGACATCGTTCATCGCTGCAATCGCAGGAGACGTGTTACCGCCAGCGATCAGCTGATGACAAACAACAGCCAGCACAACTTGCACCAAACACCAGACGACGACCATCCCGGTCAAACTCAATAGAGTTGTCGGCAAGAGTCCTGTGAAAATCAATGTCGATGTAACTGTGACGGGCAGCAACATGGCCGCACCGATCCCCGCCACACGTTCCTTGGTCAATACGGCCATCGCGAACAACCAAACCACAGCCGCTGGTGTCGCCCAACTGAACCATTGAATTGGCCCCAGAACTGGCATCAATGCCGAAACAGACTGAATAGCAACCAACGATGCGTGAAAAACAACAACCAACGCAATCAGAACAGAGACGCTGAAGTCGAACAACGGCACCGCGAATGCAATCAGCTTGCGAGACCAAGACTGGCCCGCTGCATTGTTATCGACCAACGCCATGGCTTCAGCATTGAAACCAAGTGACTGACGAAGCTGTCCAATACTGCTGTATCCCTTACGTGCACAAAACATCGAAATCAGCTGATAGCTCACAAGCGAAATTCCGATCAGCAAGAACGTTGCACCCGAGACCAAATCGACGAAAGCAAAACCTGCTCCAACCGCCCAGCGAACGCTTGCGTATCCAGCCAAAACCCAAATGCAGATCGCTGGAAAGTAAATTGGGTTTCGCATCGTATATCTGACCAAAGCTGCCATCAGCAGACCGAACTGCAGCATGGACGCCAGTGACAACGGTTGGTGAAATCCGATCGTAGTGCTGATAATCCAATGAACGCCAACCGCAACGGCTAGAGCGCATCCGGACAACTGCACAAAACTGCGATCACTACCATCGGCACGCCGCATCAACTTCGTGCCACCAGAGATTGGAATCAGGTTGATCAATCGATCGGGCAATCCCGTTACCGCCATCAACAATGCAATCGCTGCCATCCCCGCTGGCACCCAACGCACGGCAACATCGATGTAGCCCATTTGATTCAATGCCGGAACTGCAGTTGCACAGGCAACAAGAAATGCAACCAACGCTGGCAAAACATAGCGGCGATCAGCAAACACAAACGCGAAAGCCAGGAACACCAAGCTGTTGGCGGTCGACACCAAGAATGGCGAAATGAAACGCATCAAGGCCAGTTCGGACAAGGCAACCGCAAACAAAGCGACCGAAACGACAGTGACGAAATGCTTGATCGGCTGGCTAAACACTTGTAACTTACGCTTGAAAAAGTGACGGCTGGCTATGGCCAAACATCCCAACAGCGGCAAGTACGTCAGGCCGTACATCGAAACCGGCACGCGATCTTGATTGATCGCATCGGCCGTCGCGTTTCGAGCGGCTTGTACTAGGTTGCTAAACAGAGTCGGTGAACATTGATAGGCCACCGCGATGGCCGCCATGCATGCCCAAACGAATCCCGCATAGCGAGTATCTTTCGCGATCAAACCAAACAACACAGCGCCAACAATGAACGTAGGAACGATCGCAAACGTTGTTTCACCGACATAAGAAAAACCGATCGCCGATAGTACCATTCCCAGCACCATCAAAACCAAACCGCCAAACACTGGCATCACGATCGGCCAAGGCAGCGGACGCACCAGGTCGCCACTGCGCCGCCGAAAAACATCGGCAACGGTTCGCGCGGTCATCAAAACCGTCGCCGAAACCATCACAACACAAAAACCAATCCAAGGTACAGGCACAACGCCAATGGCTTTGGTAGCCGCCAAAACAACGAATTGCCCACCCAGCATCGCGATTGGCAGAAAGCCAAAGATCCGTGGTAGTTGATATTGCTCGGCTAAGTAAAAAGTATGTCGATTGACTTTAACAACGCCCGCAGTGAACACGATCCAGCAAATCGCGATGAAACCAAACGCAGCCAGCGGAGTCGTCATCGCTGGTAATGCGCCAGCAACACACAGTAAGCAAAAGCTAACTAAGAACGTCGTCTGTCGACCACGCAGCCAGTAGTCAAAAATCTTCGTCGACGTCAACCAAAGTAGCCCCGCGGCAGGCAACAGCAGCCCCAAATGTTTCAAAGCAAAAAGACTGTTTTGAACGGCCGTTCCCGATGACAGCCAAGTCAACGAGAGAAAACAGACCGGCAGCAACAGCACCGTCAACGCGTGCAAAACATGATAGGTCGCCTTCAAACGCAGGCGTTTTCGGCTGACTTCAGCAGTGGCAAAGATCGCGCCGGTGTAACCTAGAATCGTCAAGTATTTTAAAGTCAACGTCCAATCGGGCCAAGCTTTGGTGACCAGCATCAGCGAAGAACCGAATACGATCGCAGCGCCCACGACCAACATCCATTTGATGTTCTTTTCTTGAAAGAAACTGTTGAAGAATGACTCGACCAGCGACGTCGGCGGAGCGTTTGGGGTCGATTGTTGGCAAGAGGCACTTAGTTCCGAAGGTTGACCTAGATCATCTAGCACTTGGGACATACCGAGACCACTTTGGCATGAGGAATTGGCGATAATCCGGTCATCGGATCGCCTTCACTACGTCAGAGCCCAAAATGGCGACGTCATTTCGCAACAATTCACAAAACTGTCAGTTCGGCTCCAGCCTGATCGCGCACCTCAGCCGCTAACTTCATCGCACGGTTTTGTTTTTGTACTCTTGCATATGGCTGGCAAGAAACGGGAATTTACTCAAGATCTTTGCTACCCCAACCATTGCACCATCATCGACTTGGCGAATCTCGAAGGGTAGGCCGTCATCCACGATGCTATCTGCGGATGTGTGCCCAACAGATTCGAGCACTTGCAAGTTGTTCGGCCAACGGCCTTCCTTGATTTTGAATTGCTTCACGGCGATCGCTGTCAACGTCCATTTACGTTCAATTTGATCCAACGCAAGGCTGATTGCCAGCTTTGTCGCATAGTCCAGCCCCAAGAGGTCAGTGGTCTGATTTGCATACGGCAATGAAACGATAGAAGGCGTTATCGTTGTGTGTGCTGGATGTTCGATCTCGCCGTATAGACGACGGCCAAACACTTTGGCGAAAGCTACCGTGCCAACACGGCATGTCACACCTGATTCGTTGCTGACCGACGATTGCGAAATTGTACGCATAGATTCAAGAATCGCTTTCTTGGCCGCCGACATCACTGGTTGCCGAGCGTGCAATACGACCATGTGCCGGCCTTCGCTTTCCCATTTGGCCAGCGTATAGACATAGTGCTGTTCCCACATCGCTCGCCAGCGACCTTCGACCGAATGCCGATCCAACAGCAGCGCGCGCAGCTGAATCAACTGTTCATCAGTTTCCCACAGATTCATCGACAGTGAATCGTTGATGAGTACGCGCAGTCTATGTCGATTGGATTGATGGTTCATTTCGGAACCAATTCCGACCTGCCAATCGAATGCGCGAATCACCCCATTGATCGCCTGAAGTGATCTCAGTGCCTGGGAAGCGTCCCTTTCGGCAGCTGCGGATCGGAATTCCGTTTCCAACAACTTGATGATCGTGGACGAACTGGTGAGGACAGGTATGAGCGTGGTTTCAGAAAAAACTTGAGGAATCCAAACGGGATCCGAGTCTGGCCCAGCGGCGTCGACTAACTTGTGGACCTTTGCCAGGATCGGTGCTAGAGCCTCATTCCAACGCCGCCGTACTTCGCCATTCTCACCGTTCATGGGCATTTCAATGTGCCATTCTGGAGCATCGACATCGTAGGAAACTCCGTACAGCCATTCGGTAGCTTGTAAGACATCCAACCAAGCCTTTGAATGTGTATCGTCCAGCCGTCGGTCGAACGACGCAGTGGTCATCCGGAAATTTTGCATGACGTTGGATTCGCCCAACCGGTCCAATTCGTTTTGAACGTCTCGCGCAGCGGCAACTTCTTGATACTTGCCGTATGCAAGCAGGAGGCAAACAAGTAGCGGCGGAACCAAGATCGGCAATAGGTATCTCGCTTCCGATCGCCCGACGCGTGCTGATTGACCGCCTGCGGCTTGCTTCGACGCCGGCTGGCTTGACTGGGTGACATTCATTTGGAATCCTCCGCGGGAACATTTTTCTGTGATTGCCAAAGACGAACCGCGTCCTTTTCCCAGTCGGCATACCATTGGCTGGCGGGGAGAAGCAGTTCGTTTGATACGTCCAACGTCACGTAGGGGTCATTCGCACCAACGCGAACGCGATCGGAATAGGCCCCGTCTTGAAACGCAATTTCAGATGGCACTGCGGATCGATGAATCCTGCGAAGAATCGGTGTCACATCACGACCTTGTTCGGCCGCGTCGATCAAGTCCAACATTCCATCAATTGACCCACCAGTGTATTCATGATTGTTCGGCTGAGTCATCAAATACCAGGACGCCATTGTGGCCCGGCGTCGTGCTCGATTGCGGCTAGGTTGATCGCCGATCAATTCAACAGCTACACGAAAGGCCGGTCGCTCCAGCAGCGGCTTTGATTCATCGGAAACCAGCGTTTGCAGTAGCCAAATCTCAAGAGTGTCCGCTATGTCTTGATCTCGCCAGTTGGGGCTCAGACGAAGCTGTTTGGTCAACTGGGTGAACAACGTCACTTGTTCCTCTAGCAAATCGATTTGCGATTGTTGTTTCGGTTGATCAAGAAAAGCGAGTCTTACATAAGCCGCATGGTCAAGCAGTGGATAAAGCGTATGCCTTCTCATCCTGACTGGCTGAGCAATGGACGAATCGTGCGTTTTTTCATCGGACAAATATGGACCCAGCATCTCGCCTGGTCTTCGCGCAAGGCAAATTCCAATGCGACTTAACGCCTCCTCTGATGTCAGTTCGATTTCATTGGCCACGTCTTTCTCAAAACCATATTCGCTTTCGTTTATGTCGTCCGACCAAGTCGTCGGGCGAATCGAGACCAAGACCGGCTTGCGAGCCTGCTTTCCAATCCGCGTTGCCTCAAGATACAACTCCGTATGCGCGTTCCGAGCCGACAAGTGCTCGAAGTCCACCTGATGCGCTATCAAGTGGCCATAAACAGCTTGCAACCGGTAGGCAACAGGCAACACAAACAAGAAGCACAAGGCTACGACCGAAAGCGTCGCTTGCATGACACGACCACGACCATCCATGTGTCGGCGCATCGACATCCAGGTAACTGCCATCGGAGCGGAACAAAACAGGAACGCAAGCCAAGTTGGTACGCCCAACTCAATCAAAAAGTAAAGCCAGGGAAACGTCACCAAAGACAAGCACGGCGCGACGATCACAGCAATCGCCGTTGCTGGGATCAATTGACTGACCCACTGCGAAAGGTTGTAGATAGTCCAAATCGACAGCCCAATCATCGAAACCGAAAGCACTCTTGTATTTCGCAAGAATCCTTGATCGCGAACTGTCAGCAACCACAGTGACAAACCCGCATAGATCAACAACGCGACGCACAGAATACTGATCGCAGCAAGGTGCCTGCCAAGCCAAACTTTGCTCGGTGACAAACCACGCTCGGCAAGAAATCGTAGTCGTGCTTGACTGCCGTCCCCCGTGAACGCAAAAACCCCCAGCAACGATGTGCCCAGAAAACCTAGCACCACTCCCACGTTGCCATAATCGCGAAAGGCACCTAGATGGTGAGCGACAACAAAACCAACTGTTCCGACCAGCATCATCCCCGTGACCACCGTCAAAGCAAGACGACTGTGATTGATGGATTGCCATGCAAGAGAGCTAACTGAATAGCGAAACGGCACATCAGGAATTGATCGTGACGTCGCCGATCCCATCGCGATATCAGCAGCTGCGTTGATCTTGGGTGAAAGTAGCCGTGGGGCCTTCGCCGGGCCCAGGTTCTTTACACCAACGCGATAGGTCAGATAAGTCATGATCGCAACGGACACCAATGCGACGGAGATTCCGACCAAGCTAGAAGCAACGGGCGATATGTAGCGATATCCCATGCTCGCTTGGCGAATGGAGTAGCCAAGCTGAGTCAAAACAAACGGCGCAACACCCAAGGGCAAGATCGCCAGGAGGCTGACAAAAGAGCTTCGAAAGTACCAGGCTGCGAACAGCCCACACAAAGTGACGTAGACCAGGTGCAACGCCCAACCAACCAAGTCCCAAAACGTGAAGCCCCCACCGGCGGCCATCCCATTGGCCGCCAGCGGATTGACGTCTGTAAAATACGCTAAACCAGTTGAAAGGATCACGCCGCACAGTCCCATTACTAACAGGCCCATGACCGCGACGAACAATTTGGTCTTCACCAATTCGGCAGCAGCAATTGGCATGGAACTAAGCCACCCGATCGTACGCTTCTCTTTCTCTTGTCCGATCAGGACCGCGCCCGCGCCCACAGCAAAAATCGCAGGAATACCCATCGGGACCATGTAGGCCTCATCTGCAAATCCCCAGCTTTCTGGGAAAAGCAAGATAATCACAGCGACAGGCAGCGAAAGGCACAGTGACGCGACCATCAAAGGCACCAACTGACGGCCCTCTTTCCAAAGCAGTCCGTGTGCGGATCGACGCGAAAGAACAGAATCACTCATGTCCTGCTCCCTGTTGAATCGTTGGTTGAACTGTCTGAGAATCCGTGTCGTCTTGATTCATTGCGGTTGAGTCTGGCGACGCGTCCAAACCCTCGGTGCAAGCGATGAAGATCTCTTCTAGCGATAGATCCCGATGCCGCACGCTTACAACGCCTGCATGATCGGCAAGCAACGCTTGCATTTCCGATTGGAAAAAGCGAACGACGAGTCGGCGTTGACGACCATACGTTCCTTCTGACAACACTTGAGCCGGCTCTGGCAGTTGCGGTAGAGCGATCAGTGGATCGTCCAAACTGACTGTCAATTCAGTGATCGAGTCCTTCAGTTCCGATAGTGGGCAGCAGATTTTGATCTTTCCGTTGTGCAAAATCCCGATGGTATCCGCCACTCGTTCGACTTCCGAAACCTGATGGCTGGACAAGAACACGGTGCGTCCCGAAGCCGCGCGATCGATCATGCTCTCCAGAAACTCGCGGCGAACCATTGGGTCCAAGCCAGATGTGGGTTCGTCCAAAATCAAGAGTTCAGGATCATGGGCCAGCGAGAGTGACAAAGCGACTTTTGCCCGCTGCCCCTTACTAAGATGTTTGATTTTTCGATTCTCTGGCAACTCGTATCGTGCGATGGATGCCCGATAGTTGTCCAAGAATGCCTGATCATAGAACGACGCCGAAAACCAACCGATCTCGCCAATGCTCATCCAGTCGTACAAGGCTGGCGAATCGGATACGTACCCGATCCGGCGGCGCACTTCCAATGGCTTGCGAATCGGATCGAATCCGCAAACGGTACATTCGCCCGACGTCGGTTTTTGAAAGCCAGTCAGGATGCGAATCATCGTTGTCTTGCCAGCCCCATTTTCGCCCAGCAAGGCAAATACGGTTCCTGGTTCGATGCTCAAATCGACACCCGTTAGCGCATCGCAACCACGAAAACGCATTGCCAATTCTTTTGTTGTGATAGCAGGAGACATAGTTTTGAAATCTGAAAGAGTCACCAGAAGAAATTTGCTTCGATAGCACGTAACACAGAAAACCGATCACAAATCAGTCGGGCGGCTTGGTAGAAATCGTTGCGACTTTGCCGTCCAGCGATTTCAATTTTCGCTCAACCAGTTTGCGGATTTCGTCGGCCGACAAACCTCCGTGCAAAGCCTCCGTCAGCACCGTGGCGATCCGATCGGTAAACAGGCTTTTGCGATCCTTGCGGCAGCGTTCCAGGGATCCTTTGCAGACAACCACACCGCGCCCCCGCAGCGTCTCTGTCAAACCTTCGGATTGCAGTTCTTGAAAAGCGCGAGCGACCGTGTTTGGATTCACGGTCAATTGCTGGCTCAGTTCGCGAACACTTGGCAGCAATTGCCCAGGCCGCAGCGTCTGTTCGGCGATCGCGAATTTGACTTGGTTCACGATTTGCAAATAAATCGCAACGCCATTGGAAGGATCAACTGTAAAAAACATGCTTGCCACGCCTTTGCAATATGGGTGTACTAGCACGATGGTACACTTGCCAGGATCGCAGGTCAAGCAGTTTTTTATAGGACAAAGGGTGCTGCATTTCGGCGACCCGCGCAGTTCTGCTAGTCGATAGCAAATACGTGGCTAGAAAAAAGCTTGCAGGGGACGTGTGCTTGCGGTGATTTGCTACGGGCCGAACAGTTTGCCAAGCCCTGGCCCGACATCAAGATTGCCGGTCGTGCCGTAAGATGAATCACGGCCAACGAGGCTTTAAAAAGAAAAAACGCGGACATCGAACGATGCCCGCGCTCAAATATAACTGTCTCGAACCGAATAAAATGGTAAGAAAAGTAGGTGGACGCCACGAAAGAGAGGGTCAATTGACCGTTCCAGTTCGCAATAATATGCGTCCGACAAGTATATGTGTCAGTCAACTGTAGGTGCCTGACAAGTCCACAGAGTATAAGCCCGAAACCGGCTGCTTCAAAGAGTGAACTCTTAGTTTGAATATCCAAGATTCCAAGATTCCAGAGCTGCTGCAAATCGGGGATTCGATTGCTGTCTTGCCTGTGATTCACGGCAGCGGCCAATTCGCGCTCACGGTCCGGCGATGGATGCTGGAACACGAATTCGATTGCATTGCATTGCCTTTGCCTGAATCGTTTCAAAGCCCTGTAGAAAACGCAGTTCTGGAGCTTCCGCGGCCAGGAATCGTCATCCAGCCTACCGCCCCCGACTACTCTTCGGAGCTGCCATGGAGCCCCCAGAAAGAGGATGATCGTGAGCAGCAGCAGGTCTGTAGTTACGTGCCAGTCGATCCTTGTCAGCCGGTGATCATGGCGATCCGTGCGGCTTTGGGTGAACACATCCCCCGGGCGTATATCGATTTGGAGACGGATCCATTTTTGCCATATTCAACCGTGATGCCGGACCCTTATGCGCTCCGTCATGTTTCGCCTGAAAAGTTTGCGGCTGCGTTGTTGCCCAGCATCACGCGACCGCCGGATGACCAGACACGCCAACGCATGGTTTACATGGCAAGCCGGTTGTTCGAGCTGCAAAAACGCCATGACCGGATTCTGTTCGTGTGCAGCGTTTTGCATTGGCCGTGGATTCGCGAAGCCTACATGGATCTATTTGCTGGCTCCGGTAATGACGCAGGCACAGCACAACTGCCAGAACATGATCATGTTGCCGATCCGGAATACTATGGCGTCAACGAACAGAGCTTGCTGTTCTTGTTGGGCGAGTTGCCGTTCATCACATCGCTGTATGAACGCGCACGACTGGAGCTTGAAGACGACGAAAATCTGCAGATCGATGGAGTCAAAGAACTATTGATCGCCGCTCGCAAATCGTACCTCACCGAATTTGGAAAACGATCACGCAGGATCACACCGTTGCATCTTTCCAAGTGCTTGCAGTACACGCGCAATCTGTCGTTGATCCATCGACGCATGACGCCCAGCATGATTTCGATTGTGACTGCCACCAAACAAATCTTAGGAGATCAATACGCATTACACGTCGCGGAACGCTCCAGCGAATACGACATGTTTGGTGTCAGCAACGCCGCGATCGATTTACCCGAAGTCAAAATGGGAATTGACCAAGCCAGGATGCCCGATGGCGAAGTCGTTTCGTTGGTCAGCCGATTGCCGGGGCCACCGCTTTCATGGGAAACGCTCAAGCTGCAAAAACGTCCCGCTGATCCAGACCGGCAGCGGTGGCAAGTTGCGTGGAATCCCTACAGCCAATGTAGCTATGAACCGGAAGACGATCGCATTGAGAACTTTCGTACTCGGGTCTTTGATCGCGCCAAGGCGATCATTGGCAATGACCTGGCCAAGACGGAAAAGTTCACGACAAGCGTCAAGGACGGAATCGATATCCGCGACACACTGCGGCATTGGTACGAGAAAGAAATCTATGTCAAAGTCGTTCCTCCCAGTCGCGGCACATTGGATGCTTGCGTGATGCTGTTTGACAGCCCATCGGATCCGCGCGAATATCCTTGGCGGACGACTTGGTTTGCGGAGCACGAGAACGAATCAACGCTCGCGTTCTACGCCACCAACTTTACGGACCAAATGGTTGGCCCTGGGATCGGCTTGGGGATCTATGGTGGCGCGATGTTTTTGTATCCACCCGTCGTGATTCGCGATGTTTGGCAAGATCCTCAATTGGATTTTACCGAAACGCTAGAAGAGCGGCTGATCGCATCGGCATGCCTCCACTCACGCGGACGCCAGATTGCGATTCTTTCGGCACTGCCGCCAGGTCGAGGCTGGAAAAAGTTGGCCAAACACTATCGCAAACAACTCGTTCATGTTCCGCTCAGTTCGTTCAGTGTCGAACAAGTACAGCAGCTTCGGATGGTGCACGTGTTGAACGGAAAAGAAGTCCGAAGCTATGCCGCAGACTTCATCCGCAAAGTCTGAGTTTTGCTTTCGATTACCAACTGCCTACGCAAGCACGTCTTTTACGACGTGGCCGTGCACATCGGTCAACCGAAATTGGCGTCCTTGGAATCGATAGGTCAGTTTTTCGTGATCGATTCCCAGCAGGTGCAATAGAGTCGCTTGAAAGTCGTGGACATGAACCGGGTTGTCTTGAACGTTGATTCCCAAGTCGTCGGTGGATCCGTAGCTGACTCCTCGCTTCACACCGCCACCGGCCATCCAAACCGTGTAGGCATAAGGATGATGATCGCGGCCCCAGCGAGGACGATTTTTGATATCGCCTTGCAAGAACGGGGTGCGACCAAACTCGCCGCCCCAGATCACCAACGTGTCATCCAACAATCCGCGCTGCCGTAAGTCTTTGACCAATGCGGCACTAGGTTGATCTGTGTCACGGCACTGATCATAAAGTTCGGTTGTCAGGCTATTGTGCTGGTCCCATCCCGCATGCATCAATTGAATGTATCGGCTGCCGCGTTCGATCAGCCGTCGGGCCAGAATACAATTGTGTGCAAAGGATCCCGGTTCGTGAACTTGAGGTCCATACATCTCCAAAGTCGCTTTGGATTCGGATGACAAATCGGCAAGCTCTGGGATACTGCTCTGCATCTTGAAACTCATTTCATACTGAGCGATTCGCGTCGCGATTTCAGGGTCTCCGAATTCTTGCAACTTTTGTTCGTTGATCGCAGCAATGTCATCCAGCCAACCACGCCGCATTTCACGACTGATTCCGTTGGGGTTTTTCACGTACAAGACGGGATCGTTGCTGCCGCGAAACTTCACCCCTTGAAATTGACTTGGCAGAAAACCATTGCCCCAATAAAAATCATAAAAAATCTGGCCACAGGACGTGTTCTTTGTGATGCTGGTCATCACAACAAAGGCAGGCAGTTCGTCGGTTTCGGAACCAAGCCCATAGGTTAGCCAAGACCCTAGTGTTGGACGTCCAGGCATTTCGCCGCCGCTAAGTGTGAACAAAATCGCTGGTGCGTGATTGACCTGTTCGGTGTGCATACTTTTGATAAAGCACAACTCGTCAGCTACTTTGGCCGTGTGGGGCATCAATTCACTTACCCACGCGCCGCTGTCTCCGTGTTGGGCGAACGGTTCAACGGGCGCAAGCAGCAGTTTTCCGCTCGGGTCTCCCGTCATCGTGCTAAACCGACGTCCATTGATAAAGGAATCGGGGACTTGTTGGGTGTGCTGCTTTTTCAAAAGCGGTTTCCAGTCGAACAAGTCAACGTGGGTGGGAGCACCGTTCTGAAACAGGTAAATCACACGCTTCGCTTTTGGTGCAAAATGCGGCAATCCCTGCAACCCGCCAATTCGTTCCGGAGCATCCGCTGCGTATCCATCCCGACGCAACAAACTGGCCAGTGCCGCTGCCCCCAAACCTGATGCGGAACGTCCAAAGAAATGGCGACGCGTTTGGTGAAGCTGATTTTCTTGAAGCGGATTCATCGATCTATTCCCTGTTCAATGTTTCGTCCAAGTTAAGAATCGCCAAGCACACAGTCGTCCAACTAGCGTGTGTGATTGCGTCAACCTTTTCATCTCGCGGTGAATCGCCAATGCTCAAAACCATTTTCGCTGAATCAGCCGATTCTTGGAATTGGCGTATTGAACGGGCAAGCCCACCAAGCAACACCTTTCGTTCGGCCGGTTTTGCATTTCGAGCCAATATGCGCTGCATCGCCAAATCCAATCTTTGCCGATCGTCGCTGCAGTCGGCTAGTAAAACTTGCTGCGCCAGTGCCCGCGCAGATTCGACAAACGTGACTTCGTTCAAAAGCTGCAGTGCTTGCAATGGAGTATTCGTGCGGTTCGGTTTGACCGTACATGTTTGCCGTGAAGCGTTGTCGAACAGCATCGTGGGCGAAATAATTCGTCGCCAATAGATGTACAAACTGCGACGATACAACTTCTCTCCAGTGTCTTGTGTGTATTTCTTTTTGCCGAAACTTGCTTCCTCCCAAACTCCTGCGGGCTGGTACGTATTCACTGACGGACCACGATTGATTGGCGACAGCAAACCGCTGGCAAACAGAGCTTGGTCTCGCAGCATCCATGAGGCCATCCGATAACGTGAACCACGCGCCAAGTATCGATTTTTAGGATCGTTCTCGTAGACTACAGGAGACAAGATCTTTGACGATTGCCGATAGGTATGGCTGGTCACGATCGTGCGAATCAGATCCTTGACGTTCCAATGATTGTCGCGAAAGTCGGCGGCAAGCCAATTCAGCAAATCCATGTGAACCGGAATTTCACCTTGTCTGCCAAAGTCTTCGGGCGTATTGACCAAACCAATTCCAAAAATCTGTTGCCAGAAGCGATTGACGGTTACCCGAGCGGTCAGTGGGTTTTCATCACTCACCAACCACTTTGCCAACGCGAGACGATTCAGTGGTGATTTGGTGCCTGTTGGTGCTGGCAAGAACGCAGGAAATCGCGAGGAGACAAGGTCCTTGTTTTTGTTGTACAGGCCACGCTCCAGCACAAACGAGTCACGCGTTTTTTCCATATCCGCCATCACCATGACCTTGGGCACGGATTTCTGTACGTCGGTACGTTTTTTGACCAACGCACCGCGCCGTCGCTGCAGTTCACTGTACTGTTCATCGGACTCCCGATGAGCTTTACCAATCGTTTTCGCTAGTTCTTTCGATCGATCGGAAACAGGAACCTTCATTGCAGCGATCAACTCATCCGTTTCAGTAGAAAGCGATGGTTTCAGAGTGTCGGTCGCTGCGATGCGAAACCGGCCTAAATTGTGGCTGGCATGGACAGAATCATGACGCAAAACAAACTCCAGGATCGCGCCACTGGAAACCACGACAGGCTCTTTTAAAACAAGAACCGCTTGATGGTTTCGATCAACCGGTTTGCCTTCGTAGACCGCCCAGCCAGTTTTGGAATTTGCATCGAAGACGCCTGACACGTCCCAGCCGCCTTGGGAAAATGTTGCTTTAGCAGACGCGATCGAAAGTGATGTGCGTTTGCCCGCAGCGTCAATCAGCGTGGCTTCAAACGAGGTCAACACAAAATTCCCGCTATTGCTGCGTGCCAAACCGCCTGCAGTCATGCTTGGATGCCGCAGAGCCTCGAGCCGAAATCCATGAATCGTTTGTGGCTTCACTGATGCCGTAACAGTGTAAGTGTCGTTCTTGGGGTTCTGTCCCGCCGTTAGGATCGACTGATCATCCAGAACGCGAGTACGTTGGCCTTTCGCGAACACGTTTTTGGGTTCCAAGACTTGCCACTGGGTTGCCTGGGACAATTCTTTTGCTTTCGACTGCTCCCAAACAGACTGGAGTTCGCTCAACTGCTTTGACCTCTCAGCCGTCAAAGCATCTATCTCCCTGATCTGTTTGGAGATCAAGTCCAACTGTTTTCGCTGATCGTCGCTGGGTACTGGCAGGACTGGCGCGGTCTGCGGGTCGCCGCCGTTTCCCTTGACTGGCGTTTGGTTAAAGAACGCAAAAAACTGATAGTACTCCTCGTTCGTGATCGGATCGAATTTATGATCGTGACATCGGCAGCAATTCAGGGTCATGCCAAGCCAAATCGTGCCCATGGTCTCGGTCATGTCCATCACATACTCGACGCGATTTTCTTCGGCAATTCGCCCACCCTCGCCGTTGATCATGTGGTTCCGGCAAAAACCTGTCGCCAACTTCTGTTCCAAAGACGCTTCTGGCAACAAGTCGCCGGCAAGTTGGTTGACCGTGAACTGATCGTAGGGCAGATTTTCATTGAACGCTCGCACGACCCAGTCTCGCCATGGCCACATCGTCCGCTCGCGGTCTCCTTGGTACCCATTTGTGTCAGCATAGCGAGCCGCGTCCAACCAATTCCAAGCCATGCGTTGTCCGTAGGCAGGCGAATCAAGCATTGCATCGACAAGTTGCTGATAGGCATCGGGATCCGTTGAATTCACAAAATCGGCGACTTCGTCTGTCGTTGGAGGCAACCCGCGCAGATCCAACGACAACCGCCGTATTAGAGTCGCGCGGCTAGCCTCCGGCATCGGATTCATACCACGGCTTTGCAATCTCGACTGCACGAACGCATCGATCGGATTTCGGATCGGCTGACCAAGCGCTGCCTTAGGCACAGGTGGTTTTTTCAGCTCGCGGAACGACCAATGCTTGGTCCACTTTGCTCCATCGTCGATCCACTGACCGATCGTTTGGATTTCAGATTTTGTCAGCGACCGATTGGAGTCTGGCGGAGGCATCCTGACATCGGGATCGTCGTGTGCCACCAATCGCAAATACAGTTCACTGGCATGTCGGTCACCGGGTTTGATCGCGCTCAGCGCTCCGTCTTTCGTGTCCAAACGCAAATCGGCTTGTCGTTGCTGTGAATCAGGACCGTGACAGAAAACACAATTCTCGGAAATGATTGGTCGTACATCGCGATCAAAATCAACTTCCGCTGCAGATGCTCGGGCGCACAGAACGCAAACGGTGACAAAGATTATAGAAAGACGCACGAATGGAAAATCCGTTTAGGAAGGTACGCTGGCCGTCCAACAACATCGCGTCCCCATTCTATTAGCAGCCAGCGTCGCATTGGGCACGTGACACCAGATTCGACATCTTTTTGCAAAACTTCAAAACTGAAATCCGCCAGTCGAAAGCCAGAATGCGGCCAGCATGCATAGCCAAACGATATCCAGAAAGTGCCAGTACTGAGCTGCAAAATCGACTGGCCAATGACGTTCATGATCGTATCGCCCACGCAGCGAGCCAGAGGCGACCATGCAAAGTGCGATCACACCACCCGCAACGTGCAAGCCATGCAGTACTGCCAGCACAAATATCATCCCCACAACGCCTTTGCCCATTCCAGCAACCATCTGTGGGCCTTGCAGCATGTCTTTCAGCGAATAACCCTGAAGCCCCATGAACGCGATCGCGAGGACAGTGCTGATCAAAAGTGAGATCATGGTGCCCACGCGGCGCTCGCGACGAATCAAACGTGTTGCAAAATGCACCAACACACTGATTAATAGCAACAACAGAGTACTGGCCAAAAAACTTTTCGGCAGCGTGGCTAGGCTCTGAGGATCGTCGCGACGCCAATAGGCATACAAGCCGTACAGAATGATGCTGCCCAAAAAAAACATTGTCAGAGACACCAAAAACAACCACCCGCCTTGGGTTTGCCTTTGGTCGCTCGGCAATAATTGTGGTTCGCTCATCAATTAGACATCAGATCGGGTGGTGGTTTTGGATATACATGATAGATACACAATCGCATCTCGTCAGTCAGGCTCGCTGGTCATTCATTCCAGATCTCGATACGATGAACCCTGGCTGCAGTGTTCGTGAAACGGACCGCCACTCGTCTACCGCGAAAAAGCAATTCAAGTGCTCACGATTCGGTCGTTTCGTAATTCCGATCTCCCCAGTTTGGTTGCTGTTTGGCAGTCCTACTGGAATCACTGTGGCTGTCCCGCTCTGGTAACCGCAAGCATCATTGAACGCGCAATTCTTGCTCGCACTTTTTTTGTGTCTGACCAACTATTGATCGCCGAATCGGACCAGCAAGTCGTTGGATGGTGCCACATTGTCGAAACCGATGGCGTTGCCAATTCTGCGAACCTAAACGGCTTGTGCGTGATGCCCGAACACTCCGCTGCGATTGCACATTTGCTGGAAGCGGCGGAATCAAAAGCACAGTCCGATGGCAAGAAAATCCTCCAAGCTGGAATTTTACGCGACGAGGTTTATGGCTATGCCGGACTTTCGCCGTTGGGCGCTGGCGTTGGCGTCTGCAAAGTCCAGGCCGCATTGAACGAACACCTGGCCGCACGAAGCTACCAAGCTGGATTGTCGCTTCAGCAATTGACAATTAGCACCCAAAACTATCGGCCACCAGTCAACCGTCAGGCAATGCAGTTGCGCCGAACGACAAAGCGTTCAATTGCCAACAAGGGCCCTGAATCGACTCGGATCGCATCGGCGATGTCGCATCTGGATGTCGAACGGCACTCTCTGTTGGCGAAATCCGGTGAAGAGAAACTCGCCGAGGTCGAAGTGTGGTTTAGTGATCCGGAAGCCGAAGTGATGCCACCAAGCCAAGCGATCGTCAATATGAATCGTTGCATTGCACCAGATGGTTTGAGTCCAGAGCAAAGCTATCTGATGTGCGAACTGCTTGAGTCGCTCAATGAACGCCATGTGATCAGCGCGGAGATTGTCATTGATGCCGACAAACAAATCGCGATCGATCAGTTAGTCAAACTGGGATTCAACGCTACGAATTTTGGCGGAATTTGGCAGAAGTCTCTGTAGGCGAAACAAGCTCATTCCAAAGATGCACGGCGTAGTAGGCCGGTGCGTGATCTGCGATCCCACTGATCTGCATTGGAAAGTCACCAAAGTCGATCTTCAATTCTTTAACGGTTGATTTGACGGCATCCACAAACGTCTTTGCGCCGGTGCTTACGTCATCCCAAAAGCGACGCTCGCCACTGCCTGGGATCTTGAATTCCACGCCGCCGTGTTGATACGAAATCAATTCTGGCGGAATCCTTGAAATCCAATCATCACGATGGACAAACCTGAATTGTTTTTCAGCTGGCAAAAGCTCCGCGAATGCTTGGTCGCCAACCCTGGGAGCTCCAAACGTATAGACGCCTGCCACCGATTCAGAAAACTCCGTCGCGGCCAATACCGCCAGAGCTCCACCCAAACTATGACCTGAAAACCACAGGCTCGCTTCGCTACGCTTGGCCTTGATAATCCGAGCCAACGATTCGTTGACCTCCTGATAGGCCGCCAAAAAACCACGGTGAACTCGTCCTTCGATCGGATGATTCGTCAACACAAATTTGCTGTCGGTCAAAAAGTCGCCTGGGTCCACCCACTGAAACGCGGCCGCTTGCGACACACTGTGGTCGTTTAGACGTGTACCACGAAACACGACCAACATGAATTCTTTGCAAGACAAAACCATGCCGCGATTTTCGGCTTCGCTACCAATCCACTGAAGCTCGATTCCAGCATCCGGCAGCGGAGATCCTGCAAACGCTTCGCCAACGAAATCGGAATCTCCATAAACCATCAAACAAGCATCAGCCAACCACGATGCATTGGCCTGGGAAATTTCCGTAGCCTGAGATTCGAATGGAAATTGCTGAACACCTTGGAAATACGGAAAGCCACGTACAGGCGGCTTCAGTCCGTTGATGGATTCCGTTGGCAAATCGCGTTGTGTACTCATGTGCCAATGATAGCAACAAACTCGGCTGGCGACCCAATAGTCAAATCAGTACAAGGGTTTTTGTTAGCAATCAAACACGGAGATCGCGACCTTTTGGTAACGCGATTACAAGATGAGCAACGGATTAACTGGCGACATGAAACCATTTCTGCGAGTCATGCGATTAGCGTTTCGACGAAAGTGGTCGATCGCTGGCATCTTGGCCAGTTCGCTTTTGATCGCCGTGCTTTGGTGCACCAACATTGGCACCGTCTACCCGATGGTTCAGATCGTTTTTAAAGGGGAAAGTCTGCAGAGTTACGCTCACAAAGAAACTGAGCGGGTCGATGGCGAAATCACCAAAATCAACGAAAAGATCCACGAGTTGAAAGTGCTGGCGCAACAGCCAGACCAAGACTCCAGGGCGATTCGTGGCCACATCATGGCTCAGGAAGCCGAACGAAAAATCAAAGCCAAATCGGTACACTTGCTGCGAAAAATGCAGCCGTACATTGACGAATATGCACCCACAAATCCTTTTCAGACGCTCGTTCTGATCATCGTGGCGCTGGTGGTGTGCACGCTTATCAAACTGATCGCTCTGATGATCAACGTGATGCTTGTCAAAGACGTTGCCGAACGCACAGCAGTCGCTTTGCGCAATCAGTTCTACCGAAAAACACTGAACCTTGATCTCGATTCATTCGGCGAAAATGGATCCGCCGATTTGACCGCACGACTGACCAACGACATCGGTTTGGTATCTGCGGGCGTTACGGTGTTGCTGGGCCGAATGGTGCGCGAACCACTCAAGATGATTGTATCGATCTGCTGTGCCGCATACTTTTGCCCTCGACTGTTGTTGCTGGTCATGGTTGTAACACCGTTGATTGCGGTCGCGATCCAGTATCTTAGCCGAGCGATTCGGCGAGCGAGCCGACGCGCGATGGAGGAAATGAGTCAGTTGTACGGAATGTTAAACAACTCGTACTCAGGCATTCGAGTCATCAAAGCATTCAGCACTCAAGGACATGAACGCGCCAAATTCAATCAGGGAGCGTTAGCGTACTACCGAAAGTCGATGAAGATGGCTTTCTATAACACGCTCTCTCGCAGCACGACTGAATTGATGGGGATCGTGACAGTTGGCATCGCGATCCTGGCCGGCGGATATTTGGTGCTCAATGGACACACTCATTTGTTGGGCATTCGAATGTCCGAAGAACCACTGACGTTCGCCCAAGTACTGGCATTCTTTGCATTTTTGATCGGTGCAAATGATCCAGCCAGAAAACTGACCGACGTTTGGAGCGGGTTGCAGCGAGGAATCGCGGCAACAACGCGTGTTTATGAAATCATTGACAAACCGATTCGCGTTGTTGAACCAAAGTCACCAAGAACAACGGCTCGGCCACATTCTGCTATCCAGTTCAAAGACGTTACTTTTCAATACCCGTCTGGGCCACAGGTACTGCGTGGAATTGATCTGACGATTCCTCACGGAGAAACGATCGCCGTGGTTGGACCCAACGGCAGCGGAAAAAGCACTTTGATTAGCCTGCTGTGTCGATTCGACGATCCGCAGTCCGGTGAAGTCTGTTTTGATGATGTCCCAATCAATGAAATGCGAATGCGAGACGTGCGCAAACGTATCGCGTTGGTGACACAACGAACGGTCTTGTTCGATGATACGATCGAGAACAATATTCGCTACGGCTCGCCGGCCGCGGATTCACACGCGGTTGTTCGAGCGGCCAAGATGGCTTTTGCTGACGAATTCATTCTTCGCAAAACGCCACACGGCTACCAAACGAAACTGGGCGTCGACGGCATGAGACTCTCGGGCGGGCAAATGCAACGCATCGCGCTTGCCCGCGCTTTCCTGCGCGACCCAGATGTCTTGGTGCTAGATGAAGCGACTAGCCAAATCGACCTGGAAAGTGAGCAGCTGATTCATCAAGCCCTGTCCAAGTTTTTGGAAGGCCGAACGGGATTGATGATCACACACCGCCCCACCAGCTTGAGCATGGCAGACAAGATCGTCGTGGTTGAATCCGGCACCGTTGCCGACATTGGACGCCACGAAGAACTGATTGGGCGCAATCGTTTCTACCAAAGCCTTGCGGGTGAAGTACGAAAGTCAGCTTGAATCGAGTTCTGTTATCTTATCAATAGAACATGGTTCAGCTGTACAAAACTACGCCCTATGCTGGGCGGCTTGCTCCATCCAGTTGTCATCATGAATTCGACTACCAAGATCAAGGGTCTCGGAGATCGCACGAATGTTCTCTTCGGTCCATTGCTGAATTTGTTGGAAGTGGTACACGCCAAGTCGATTCAGATCTCGCTCGGTCGCTGGCCCCACGCCTTCAATCAAGGATAGGTCGTCAACGGTTTCAGGACGTTGCGGGTGGACCCAACCAAAGTTACGATTTTGAGGAATTGACTGCAGCGAACTCAACCAGCCGAAGGCCGACGTGAGGTCGATCCCAAATCTTGGGCCAGCAAACCACCGGGTCAACAAACGTCGGCCGTGTGGCGAAAGGTCTTGGACTTGATGACGATTGTAAAGCCCCATTCGATACAGTTCGTCTCTCGCTTCTGGAGTGACCCCGGTCACGGAAACTGCAAAGTCATCGACGTCGTGCGGCACACCATACCCAAAGCTTGGGTTGCCTCGCAGCTCCCATTCGGACTGCTCCCAATCCGTTCGCTCGCCGCCGCCAAGTCCTTCACGATCACGGTACTGGTAGATCTCGAAAGCTTTGCGTTGAATGTCTTCGATGGTTGGATTCGCGGTATTGCCTTCCGATGCGATTCGCCATTGGTCCATGTCCAGCGACCACCCACGCATGCGGAACCAGCTTTGCAGTCGCTGACGGTCTTCCGCAGACATTTCATGCAATTGACCAAAGTTGTGGATCCCCATTCGGTGAAGCGCGATTGCCTGGGGACCTTCGATACCATCCAAGAGCGTCAGGTCATCTTTGACCGATGGATCACCGGTTGCGAAAACGGGAAGCCCGTTCGCTGATTTCTTTTCCGCCCCTTCGCTATCAACCGCACTGGCGAATCCGGTGACCGTTGCAGCACCCGTCATCACAGCAGCCGCAGATTTCCAACTCGTCAACCAAGCCCAATCGAACTTGATGCCTTTCTGTTTTAGCCGCGCGTTCAGTTTTGATCTTTGATCCTCGTCCATGTCTTGGATCTGTTGAACATTGGCAATTCCTAGCGACGAAAACTCGCGAGCTAGAACTGGGTCAACGCCGTCAAGTGATTTCCAGTCCACAGCAGCACCGCTTGCCGGTGGCAGTGAAACAACAACAGGAATACTTGGCGCGTTGACAGCCGATCCACTATCGCTATGACCAGCGTTTGCATCCGCAGATCCGCCGCCTGCTGCCGTGGAAACTCCAGCGGCAAGCGATGACGCAACTGCACCAACGGCTCCACCCGCTACGGCTGCTTTCCAGTTCGCGACTTTACTCCAATCCCAAGCGACACCCTGTTGGCTCATGTGCGATTCGATCTGAGCGCGTTGCTGATCGGAAACATGTTCCAATTGACCTGGGTTTGCAATGCCAAGACTCGCAAGCTCTGCCGCGACTTTAGGATCAACGCCAGCCGATTGCCACTGCTCTGGCGTGAGTTGCTGGCCGGTTGATTTTTGACCGCTGAATGGCGAACTTGCAAACCAGCCCGCAACGGAACCAAGCGTTCCAGCTGCAAGCTTCGACTTCCAACCAGCCAGTTTGGACCAATCCCACGCGATGCCTTTCTTCTTCATGTGCGATTCGATGCGTTCGCGTTCACTGCCAGAAAGGTCTTCCAGTTCATCGACGTTGGCAATTCCGAGTTCCGAAAGTTCGTTAGCAACCTCTGGTTCAACACCAGCGCTGGACCAAGCCTTCGCTCCCGCAACCGAACCAAGTGTTC
>CAYNNP010000060.1:0-5385 GCA_964398215.1 uncultured Pirellulaceae bacterium
AAAGCGACCTTTGCTCTGTGACCGAACGTCGCAGCACGTTGCCATTGGAGATGCGTCTGAATCGATTTTGACACTGAGAAAGAAGAAGACGCGGTTTGACCGAAAAAACGCCGAAAACACAGAGGTTGGGACTTGAAAAACACTGCCCGTTTCGCGTAGGATTCGGGACTTCCTATAGCTGTACGAAAGCCAGCTTACTTCCTTTTGACATAGAAGAATTGCCATGAAAGAAGGCATCCACCCAAACTACCAAGAAACATCCGTTAAATGCGGTTGTGGTAACTCGTTCACAACTCGCAGCACGCGACCTGAGTTGAAGATCGATATTTGCAATGATTGCCACCCGTTCTACACCGGTAAACTGAAGTTTGTTGATACGGCTGGCCGAATCGACAAGTTCCAAAAGAAGTTTGCCGCAGGTACCTACGGCAGCTTGGCAAAACCCAAAAAGAAGAAGTAGCTGCGTCATTCGGCCAAACAGGGCCGATCAACCGTTTCTGTTCGCCGCCCCGTGAAATTCGCGTGGCGGCGTTTTTCATGCACTTTACAAGCGCTGGACGCTTGCCACTTCGACCCTAAGATTTTGAAACTATGAGCGGATCGATACGCGAAATCTTGGAAGAAAAGCTCGGCCGATTCGAGCAACTTGAACGTGACCTTTCTGACCCTGAGGTTCTGGCAAACGGCGCGCGCATGAGTGCGACTGCTCGTGAACATGGCGGCCTAGCCAAAGTCGCGGGCAAGTACCGTGACTTCAAAAAGCTGACCGACGAGATTCGTGGTTGCCAGGAAATGGCCGAAGCGGCTGAGGACAGCGACGAACGTGAAATGGCCGAAGCCGAAATGGCTGACCTCCGCGCAAAACGCGAAGTGCTTTGGGAAGACCTGTTGTCGCTAACCGTTGGCGGTGAGGACAGTCACCGAACTCGTTGCGTGATGGAAATTCGAGCCGGCGCTGGTGGCGATGAAGCCGCGTTGTTCGCACGTGATCTGTATGAAATGTATCGACGCTATGCAGAGACACGGAAATGGAAAACCGAAATCATGAACGCCAACGCCACTGAGATGGGCGGCTTCAAAGAAATCACGTTGACGCTTGAAGGCGAAAACGTTTTCCGTGACTTGCAGTACGAATCCGGTGGACACCGCGTCCAGCGGGTTCCCGAAACGGAAGCCCAAGGACGTGTTCACACTTCCGCAGCAACCGTGGCTGTCATGGCCGAACCCGAAGACATCGAAGTCGAACTGAAATCAGAAGACTATCGCGTTGACAAGTTCGGTGCCTCGGGCCCAGGCGGCCAGCACGTCAACAAAACTGAGTCCGCCATTCGATTGACTCACCACGAAACGGGTATCGTTGTTTCCTGCCAAGACGAAAAGAGTCAGCACAAAAATCTCGCTAAAGCGATCCGTGTTTTGAAAGCTCGAATCTACGAACACAAACGTCAAGAAGAAGACGCCAAACAGGCCGCAACGCGAAAGGGTTTGATCGGATCGGGCGACCGAAGCCAACGTATCCGCACTTACAACTTTCCGCAAAATCGACTCACCGACCACCGCATCAATCTGACGATCTACAAACTGGATCAGATCGTTGGCGGCGCCCTGGATCCTGTCACCGAAGCGTTAATCGAATACGATCGAGACCAGCTTCGCGGTGACATGGATAGCTGAATCGCGTCCACGCTACGCTCTCGATCATCAGTCGAGAGAGCAGTAAGTATGCGGCAATATTCTGAATAGCCAGTACTCCGCGCAACAACCACAACACAATCCACTCTCACCTCAGCCACTCCCACTCCGACCATGTCCGACAGCCAGACCGAGCAGTGGAACGTCCTCCGACTTTTGGAGTGGACCACGGAATTTTTCACCAAGCGTGGCAGCGATTCTGCACGACTTGACGCGGAAATCCTGCTAGCTCACGCGAAAGACTGTACACGAATCGAACTTTATACGGCTTTCAACGAAGTGCCTTCCGAAGAAGTCCTGGTCGCCTTTCGTGAACTCGTCCGACGACGCGGTGATGGCAGCCCTGTTGCCCAACTGGTCGGCTATCGCGAGTTTTACTCATTGCGGTTTCGCGTTGACGAATCGGTCTTGATCCCGCGCCCCGAAACGGAACACCTGGTCATCGAAGCACTCGATTGTGCGAAAGAAATGAAGGTTACTGATCGGCCGCTGCAAATCGCCGATGTCGGTACCGGCAGCGGAGCAATCGCTATTAGCTTGGCAAAGAATTTGTCGTCATGTCATTTGACGGCAACCGACTTGAGCGAAGCGGCACTCAATATTGCGGCCTGGAATGCCGAGCACCACAAGTGTTCGCAACAGATTGATTTTGTTCACTGCGATCTGCTGGCCGATGTGGCTCAGCCGGAAACCTTTGACATCATCTGCAGCAACCCGCCGTACATCAGCGAAGCGGAATACGAACAACTACCGCCCACCGTAAAGGACTACGAGCCGAAATCCGCGTTGGTCGCAGAAGCGGACGGCACCGAAGTTATCAAACGGTTGTTTGGCGAGTGCTTTGGGCGGCTGAATCCTGGTGGCCGTATGATCATTGAACTCAGCCCGATGATCGCTGACGCCTGCGCCGATCTGGCCGAGCAAGTATCCGATCTCGCGGACCAACGATTCATCAATGATCTAGCAGGCCACAAACGAATCTTATCTCTCGGTCGCAGCTGATCCGAAATCGAAGGCTGCTCCGGTCCGCAAACCTCATGGCGATGGTGATGCTTCCAAGGCCTTGTCGCTGATATCTTTGCGGCACCAAGCTCCTTGCCAGCGGATTTCTTTGACCGCTTTGTAAGCTTGCAGCTTGGCATTGCTGATACTGTTACCGATTGCCGTGACACCCAGCACTCGGCCACCCGCATTGACGACATTCCCGTTGTCATCGATCGCAGTTCCGGCATGAAAAACTTTCACACCTTCAATCGCATCGGCAGCATCCAGGCCAGTGATCTCGCGTCCTTTTTCGTAGCTTTTGGGGTAACCTTCGCTCGCCATCACAACACAGATACTGGGGCGATCATCCCATTGAAGTTCTTCGATATCGCACAATCGATTTTGCGCGGCGGCTTCCAAGACATCGACAATGTCCGTCTTCAAACGCATCAACAACGGCTGGCATTCTGGATCACCGAAACGCACATTGAACTCCAGCACCTTGGGCCCTGATGTTGTCAGAATCAACCCCGCGTACAAAATCCCCTTGAACGGTTTCCGAGAGCGTTTCATGGCGTGCACGACTGGCACCAAGATGTCCGACTCGATTTTGTACATCATGTCTTCATCAATCAGCGGGGCAGGGCAGTAGGCACCCATGCCGCCAGTGTTCGGCCCAGTATCACCATCGTACGCTGGTTTGTGGTCTTGGGCCGCTGGCAAGCTGATGATGGTTTCGCCATCGGTAATCGCCAACACACTTACCTCGGGCCCGATCAGTTTTTCTTCAATGATCAGTTCTTTGCCAGCGTCGCCAAATTCACGTTGCGCCGCGATCCGGTCAACCGCGTTGATGGCTTCTTCGCGTGTGCTGCAAACGACAACGCCTTTGCCAGCTGCAAGCCCATCGGCTTTCACAACCACAGGCACAGCCTCATCGGGCTCAGGATAGCGGTCCTTGATGTAACGGATGCCTTCGTCGGAGGTTCGGAACGTTCGATAGTCGGCAGTCGGGACGCCAGCTTTTTGAAGTAGCTGTTTGCAAAAAACCTTGCTGCCTTCTAGCTCGGCTGCTTGTTGACTGGGACCGAATGCCAACAGACCGGCAGCTTCCAACGCATCCACCAGTCCGTCGACCAAGGGAGCTTCTGGACCGACAATGGTCAGATCGATTGATTCTTTCTGCGCGAATTCAACGATCGCTGCAATATCGTCGACTGGAATCGCGACATTGGTCGCATCTCGAGCGGTTCCAGCGTTTCCAGGTGCGACGAATACTTGGTCGACTCGGTCGCTTTGACCGATTTTCCAAGCCAAGGCGTGTTCGCGACCACCACTTCCAACAACCAAGACTTTCATGTGCCAATTCCAGGAGAAAGAAAAGACGCGTGTCTATGTGAGACCGGTCCAAATTCGCGGCCAATTTAAGTGCTGGGAGCCGATCACAACAGGGCTTTCAGCCAAGTGTCTGCAATGAATTTACCGCTATACCGAATGACGGAGGAATACCGACTAACATACAAACTGAGGTAGACAAGCGACCATTAGTGAATAGAATTCTGGTTAGTCCCGCCGGAGATTGTATTTCTGTCATCCTACCCCACACCCCACCCCCGGGATGACTCAAACTCTGCAAGACTATTTTTAGGGTGGTGACTGAGCTATTCGTTCTCAGTCACCACCCTTTTTATTTGCGTCTCGGTGGCACAGGTTGGAGTAAAATGAACTGGTCGACTAGATTTTCACCCACCAACTAAATCCCACCTCACGCAAACAGCGAAGCTCAAGGAGATAAGCGTTGAAAACACGAAACCTAATTGGATTACTTACACTGGCCGTAATGATGGCCGGGCCCGCCGATGCCCAGAAAACGGGTGATCTAAAAATCACCTTCAAACTCAAGGGCGATGTGCCTGCGGTCAAGGACACAAAAATCACACAAGACGTCGCATTCTGTGGCAAGTTTGGACTCAAAGACGAAAGCCTAGTCGTCAACAAAGACAACAAGGGTATCTCGAACATCTTTGTATTTGTCTACACAGGCCGCGGTGGCACGAAACTCGCCAAGGTTCCACCCCAAAACAAGATGCACGAACTGGCCAACAAGGATTGCCGTTTCGAACCGCACGCAATGGTCTTGCAAGCAGGTGACACACTCAAGGTCACCAACCCCGACGATGTCGGACACAACGCAAACCTTCAGTTCTTTAACAACAAAGCTGAAAACTTTGTGATTCCTGCCAAGCAACACAAGGAAGTTGTTTTAACTCAGGCTGAACCTGCGGTCACTGAAGTTGCCTGTAATATTCACCCTTGGATGAAAGCTCAAGTTTTGGTGCTAGACCATCCCTTCGCTGCGATCACCGACAAAGATGGTGTGGTCGTGATCAAGGGTTTGCCTGCTGGTGAAAAAATCGTTTTCCGTGCAACTCACGAATTGGGCACGTTTAAAAACGAGATTTATGTCGACGGCAAGAAAGACAAATGGAAGTCGAACAAATTCGAAGTGAAAATCAAAGAAGGCATGAACGACATGGGCGTCGTCGAAGTTCCTGCAAAAGAATTCAAATGATTCTCTAATCATCCTTCAAAACGCACTGACGGCTGCATTTTAGAAATGCAGCCGTTTTTTTGTTTCATGCTTCAGTACTATTCGTTAAAAACAAAGTCCCACCTCAATCTCACCAACAAGTTCTCGATTCTCAACCT
>CAYNNP010000060.1:5485-18183 GCA_964398215.1 uncultured Pirellulaceae bacterium
AATGGTGTTCCGAGCATCACACGAATCGGGCACGTTTAAAAACGAGATTTACGTCAACGGCAAGAAAGACAAATGGAAGCGGAACAATTTCGAAGTAAAAATCAAAAAAGGGATGAATGATTTGGGGACCGTGGAGGTCCCAGCAGCGAATTTTTGACGGGGAAGGGCAGGGGACTTTAGGAACACAATGCCCAAAAGCCCTCTCAAGTACTCAGCCTGCGACAATTCGTGTTGTTTTGGATGGTGTTAAGTTGCGGTTTAATAAGTATCAAATACTCGAAAGCGTAACTGGGTTGACCATGCGAACGCTGATTCCACTTCTATTCGTTGCTTTGCTGCTTGGCTGTGATTCTCGGCTTGAGAGATTCCAGCGCAACTCGGTTCATGCGCTGACCCTGGCCGCTTCCCGTGGCGTTGAAACACAATCGGCCGCGGCCGATGTTGACGCCGTTGTGCACGATTTATTCGGCAGCCCGGAGGAACCAAAATGGCCCGCCGAATTGTTGGGGCCCGACCTTGCGGCAGTCGTTGACCTTCAAAACTTGGAGCGAGCCGCAGGTAGAGTATCCAGCGATCAGATGGACAACCACAAAGGTTTGTACATTGAAAACTGCGTAACATGCCATGGCCTGGACGGTAGCGGAGCGGGCCCCGCAGCGATGGTCCAGAATCCGTATCCTCGCGATTTTCGATCAGGTGTTTTTAAATGGAAGTCCACGGCTCGAAGCGAAAAACCAACTCGCGAGGATCTCCAAAACCTGCTGATAAATGGTGTACCAGGAACCGGGATGCCATCTTTCGCTGCTTCCAAATCAGAAGACCGCGAAGCATTGATTGACTATCTGATCTACCTCTCGATTCGTGGCGAAACAGAACGACGGCTGTTGGCAGAATGTGTTGATGAAATCGGGTATGACGATCAGGATCCATTGCCAGACGATCAACGGTTGAATCGCGGCCACGATTCGGTGCGTGCGACGTTGCGTTATGTGACTGCAAGCTGGGTCTCGGCCGATCCCAAAACCGTCGCCGTGCCTGGCCCAACCTTCGACGCGGACTCTGGACTGCAAGAATCCATCGCGCGCGGCAAGGACATCTTTCATTCACAGATTGCCAACTGCGTCGGTTGCCATGGTCCCGAAGGCAACGGAAAGGCGATCACACTCGACTATGATGATTGGGCTAAAGAGTACACCTCGCGAATTGGCATCACGCCTAGCGACCGCGATGCAGTCAAGCCGTTTCGCAAAGCGGGGGCTCTAAGACCTCGCCAAATCAAACCGCGGAATTTGCAATTGGGAAATTTTCGTGGTGGTGGCAGTGGCGTGAATTTATACCACCGCATCAGCCAGGGAATTGCTGGAACACCGATGCCTGCGATCACAGTTTCTGATACCGAATCGACCAAGGGTTTGTCGAATGATCAGGTCTGGGACTTGATTCACTATGTACAGTCACTGTCGAATCGGACAAATTGACATTCGCCACTTCACAAACCAAGAGCAAAAATCAACGATGGGTAAAGAGGACATTTACGGTCGTGTCGGTGCAGTGATCGGGATCGCAATTGGCATTGGGATTCTGCTGATCATCGGTCGAGACACTTTCAAGATCGACCCGCTGATCATCGGAGCCATTTTCGGTGCGGGTGGCGCCGTGACTGGCGGCATGTTAGGAGAAACGCTTTACGCGATGAAGAACCGGGAACCCAAATAGGTCTTGGCCTGATCAGAAATGACGACAGAAGAAATCGAAGAACACGAAGACTCATCTTCGGATTCAAAATCCGCGGACTCGGCGCTGCCCGCAACGACCGGGCGGTCGGTTGGGGTTCATCGATTCGCACTTCTGGCTATCTGTCTCGTATGGCCGCTGATCTGGGTCGGCGGTTTGGTCACCACGTACGACGCGGGCATGGCGGTACCGGACTGGCCCAACACCTACGGCCGCAATTTGTGGCTGTACCCATGGAAGACTTGGCTATTCGGTCCATTTGACTTGTTCATCGAACACGGCCACCGATTGCTGGGAACCGTGGTTGGCCTAGTCGGCATCTTGATTTTGGTGGCGTCGATCATGAAGGAAAAGCGGAGCTGGGTGACTTGGCTAGCTGCTCTGTTTTTGGCAATGGTGATCGGTCAGGGAATTTTGGGCGGGGTACGTGTCCTTCGAGAAGACAGGACCATCGCGATGCTGCATGGTTGCGTCGGCCCGATTTGCTTTGCCCTGTGTGTTTTCGTCGCAGTCGTGACGGGAAAATCTTGGTACGCCAAACAGACTTTGGGCGCCAGCGAACTACCAAACATCAGCAAAGCGGTCTCGATCATCGGCGTTATTGTCTTGGCAACCAGCTACCTACAGTTGGTTTTTGGGGCACAGTTACGGCATGTGCAGCCGAATACGTCCCCATCGCATTTCACCCTGATTGTGTTCTTTCACGTGGTCACAGCCTTTTTACTGTGGGCAATGACCTGCCTGCTGTGGGCAAAGACTCGACGCTGCGGCGATTTGACGCTCTCCCGTCCCGCCTTGGTGTTGATAGGATTAGTGGGCGTCCAAATTGCTCTTGGAATTGGCACCTGGGTCGTTAATTATGGGTGGCCAGTGTTCTTGCAATTTGTGCCAGGTTCGACCGGTTTTCTGGTGCGAGCCAAAGGATACTGGGATTCGTTGATTGTCACCGCGCATGTCGCAACGGGGTCACTGATTTTGTCCCTTGCCGTCGTGGCACTCCTGCGAATTTTGCAAGTCCGTTACTTAGCAAACTTATTGAAAGTAAACCAAACCGTTACCACCAAGTAACCGCCTTTTAACAAGTCAACCTGAATGTCTGCCGACGTGCTTCTAGCCGACAATTCACCAGCACCATCAGTGTCTCCTGCCGTGATCACAAGTCCCAGCAGCAGTGCACATGAAAGCGATGCTGCAAACACAAACAATGATGTTGGTTCAAAAGTTATCAGTGATTTTGTCCAACTGACCAAACCTCGGATCGTTGTGATGATTTTGATCACAACAATCATGACTGGGATCATTGGTGGTGGCGGTTTAGGATCGATCGTCGATATGTTTTGGTTACTGTTCGCAACCGGCATGGTCGCCAGTAGTGCTGGTGCTGCGAACCAAATCTGGGAACGCGTCATCGATGCTCGGATGGCACGAACCGCAAACCGGCCAATTCCAAGTGGCCGAATGAGTGTCTTGCCAGCGATGGCGTTCACAGCCTTGCTCGGATCGATTGGCATGGTGATGCTATCGCTGATGTTTGGGCTATGGCCTGCGGTTGCTGGAGCAGCGACATGGTTGATGTACGTTTTGATTTATACGCCGATGAAAACACGAACTTCGTGGAACACAACGGTGGGCGCCGTAGCAGGAGCGCTGCCAGTACTGATTGGCTACACGGCGCTGGGTGGCGAAATCACAGATGCCGCAGGTTGGCTGTTGTTTGGCGTGATGGTCGCGTGGCAGTATCCCCACTTCATGTCGATCGCATGGATGTACCGGCGACAATATGGTGAAGCCGGTTTTTGCATGACAACAACGGTTGACCCAACAGGCAAGTCGGCGGCAATCCAAAGTATCGTTGGCTCTGGCGCCCTGATCGCATGCGGCGTGGCACTGTGCTGGATCCTTGCTGGAACCGTATTCGCAATCATCGGAACTTTGGGTGTCGTGCTAGCGACTTATCCGATGCTGAAAGCGTCCGCTGTCTTCGCCAACGACCCAACTGACGCCACAGCTCGAAAACTGTTGCGTTCGTCTTTGTTGGTATTGCCTGCTGTGCTTGCGATCGCAACGATCGGCGTTTTTTGCTGATAGAATAACTTTCAGCGAACCTAAGTTCTGTCTTGTATCGCTTCGGATTCACTTCCCGACAGGATTCACACTATGCGCACTCTAGTTCACGTCAGTTTGATTTTGATCATTGGCGCTGCAATGGGCTTTGCCATCCGCGGAATACTCAAACATTCAAAATCGAACAACGCAAATCTTTCCGGCGCAAATGGTCCTGGCCCCGACGATACCGTTTTCACCAACGACCCGAATCAATCGGATGAACCAGTCGAAGCCCCCGATCCGATCCAACCGCCTGAGGATGAAGAATGGCTCAGCCGATTCGAGTTGCTGGAGCGAAGCGGCAAGACCGTCACGAGCGAAGAACTGCTGGGCAAACCGTATGTGGTCAGCTTCTTTTTCAGCCGCTGCCCTAGCATCTGTGTCAAACAGAACCAAAAACTAAAAGAACTGCAGGACGCTTTTGAAGGTCAAGGCGTCCGCTTCATTGCGATTAGCGTCGATCCAGCCTACGATTCGCCACAAGTATTGAAGGAATATGCTGCTCGGTTCGGAGCCGACAAAGACCAATGGCTTTTCATGACTGGCGACCTGACCTACGTCCGCCGCGTAGGTGCAGAAATTTTTCGACAACCGGTCAACGAACAGTTGCATACCGAACGATTCATCTTGGTTGACCCAAAAGGTGAAATCGAAGGTGTCTATTCATGGCCCGAGAAAATTCAGTTCGAGAAACTGCAAACTAAGATCCGCGAGTACCTGAACGCTTAACTTAAAGGCTCGAAGGGCTAGCTTGGACAGATGAAGAAGACGCAAAAGAGCGTCGCTAAGGATATCGACTCGGCATTAGGAGGAAAGTTCGTTGACCGTAAGTTCCACAATCAATAACATGACAGCTTCATTATTATGGGGAGCTGCTGCATGCGATTGAAAAAGACGCCAAAGAACATTGTCGACGCGGCGAAGAAGAATAATGTCGTCAAATTCTCCGAATTGATCGATCCCAAGACTGTCACTAGTTATGGCTACGATGACGATCCCTTGCTGTGCTCTGTTGCATGCTGGGGATCAGTCGATGTCGCAGGCATCATGATTGATGCTGGCTGCGATGTTAGCGCGGAAGGCGAGAACTTGTTAACACCGCTGATCGCGGCGTGTGGCGCTGGCAATGTAGAGATGGTCGCTTTTCTGTTGGAAAAGGGGGCCGATCCGCATCAATGCGTCGACGAGTACCCTCCATCGGCAATCATCTCTACCGTTGTCGAAGCGGATTCCCCGGAGTACTTGGATGTCCTGCGGTTGTTGCTCGACGCAGGCGTTGACCCTCTCAAAACAGCAACTGGCAGTTGGGTCCTGGGCAGTTGTATCAGTGACTATAGTTACGTTGCCGGAATGATCACATTGTTGATGGAGGCGGGAGCCGATCCGAATTATCTCGATCCGGCTCGAAAGACAACTGCGCTACACATGGCGGTGCGAGCAAATAGCAAATCCCAAGTGCAAGAGCTGGTTGACTTTAACGCTGACCCATCCATTGTGGTGCCAAAGTCGGACTGGGATTGGTCAGGGCTGGATGCCATCGCCTATGCGGAGAAGCTCAAGTCACGGGCAATCGTAACCCTTCTTCGTGATTCGTCAGGCAAGCAAGCAAACACCGCCAAGAAGAAGAAAACCAAAAAAAAGAAAACGACGAAAAAAGCAGCGAAGAGAAAAACGGCGAAGAAAAAGAAATGAACTTAGCGGATCGTTGGCGAAGACTTGAAGCGGCTCTTTCCTCCGCTGAAAGCGATTCAGTCACGCTCTGTCCTGGAGCTTCTGAAGTTCGGTTTCCAAGGTTTACCGAAGCAAACACCGACCTTGCGATACTCTATTCATGCCATGATGGCCAATCAGGATCCCCGCTTTTGCAAGTCGGCGACCAGGCCTTTGAATTTCTTACATCTAAATTGGCGATGAAAGAATACGAGCTGATGAATGAACTACTCGACGGTGGTGACTTTGTCGGAATGCGAGCCAACCCTTCGACTGGCATACAAAACGCTTGGTGGCACAAGCATTGGATGCCCATCGGCAGGGACTCTCATGGCAACCTTGTTTGCGTTGATTATGTTCCCGCCGAAGGCGGAACTCTTGCCCAGGTCATCGTGGTCAATAGTGATCGCGCAGACAGACAAGTCGTTGCTGAAAGCCTAGGAGAATGTTTGAAACTCGTGGCTGACGAATGGACTGACAAGACAAGCGGATGAGATGAGGTATTCGAACGCTTGTCGCGACTGCATCGACATTAGTCGACGCGATACCTAGACAAAGTCTCATTCCGCTTGGTTCTTTCAGCGAGTGTAGCTGCCTGCCCGATGTATACTCGGAGGGTCACTTATCACCTCCTCTACTGAGAATGTACGCATGAGAGTTGTCGCTTCCTTGCTGTTTGTTTCCGCGTTTTTTCTTCCTGCTCTGCGAGCGGACGAAGCCAAGCCAGACGCTCACGCTGCCCATGGCACTCCAAAGATCGACGGAGTTGTCGACGATATCTGGGAGCAGGCTAAACCCATCAATGTCAGCAAACCAGCGATCTCTGAGACCGAACTCGCCGAAGATCAAATGGCGACGGCAACGGTCCAATTGCTTTGGGACAAAGAACACATTTATGCATTGTGGAAGGTCAGTGATTCAAAGCTAAGTGCGACTGCGGATGAAGATTGGGCGCAGGACTCGGTCGAGCTGTTCATTGACGAACGAGGCAGAATGGAAGCGTGTCGAAGTGCCATTCCAAAACCGCGCGTTAGCGTTTAAGCTTTTAAAGACAAGCTGTTTGCAATCGGAGGAATCAACGAAGACGGGACAACCGATGAAGTCCATGTTTATGATTTGAAAAGCCAGACGTGGTCAGAAGGGCCCGAGATTCCTTCGGACAGTGGCATGTTGGGATTTGGTTGTTCGAGCTGCAAACACACCTAGGCAGGCGAGCGCTCGCAATTGCCGAACGCCAAACGGAAGTCAACGAATATGCCTTGGGAATTTTTGTCGAACAACCTGCCGCACGTGACGGCGAGCCTGAATTTAATCGCAACATGCTTACTAGCTGCGGCCCTGATCAAAATTCGCGCAGGACAAGTCAAGGTTCACAAAAAACTGATGCTGTACGCACTGTCCGTCAGCGCACTTTTCTTGTTGCTTTATCTGTTTCACAAAGTAGCCCTGTACCAGGCGACCGGATCTCCGAACAAGAAATTTCCGACCGACGCGCCGGCGCCCGCCCGCTATACCTATTTCACAATCTTGATTTCGCACATTGTGCTAGCAATCACAGTCCCGTTCCTGGCAGTTCGCGCCGTTCTGTTAGCGAAAAAGGGCCGGATCGTCGCTCACAAGAAACTAGTGCGATACGCGTACCCAATTTGGATGTACGTTTCCGTCACAGGAGTGCTGGTCTACCTCATGCTGTATCAGATCTTTCGTCCCGCCGCATAAGCGCGCGAACGGCAAATCAACACCAACCAAAGAACGCGCATGGCTGAGTCGCCGTGCAACGAACTGACATACTTTTCATCTGTCAGCTGACCAGAGTCAGGCCGTGAAACTCAGCGCAAATCGATCTACCAAATGAATCCAAAGATTCTCTAAAGTTCAGGCTCTTTGGTGCCGAGTGCCTTTGTCGATGGAGCGACGGTGGGTTTTCGTATTCTACTAGTGTTAATCACCTTTCTGGTCTGTTCGCCTGCGGAAGAAGTCCGCGCACAGACAGCAGAGCAGGCGCCCGAAATCGCCGCCAGCGGACCTCAACTGGTTCACCAAAAACCAGTCAAGATCCCTATCGAAACACTGGACATCGTTGGCGGAGGGCCTGAACAATGGACCAGTCCCGAAGGCTTGACCAGCACGCTACAAGTCATGTTGATGCTGACGGTACTGAGCCTAGCTCCCGCCGTTTTGCTAATGACAACTTGTTATGTCCGGATCATTATCGTCCTGGGACTGCTGCGACAAGCCATCGGCCTGCAATCGCTGCCTCCTACCCAAGTCATGACCAGTCTCGCGCTATTCATGACGGTGTTTGTCATGACACCAGTTTGGTCACGCGTGTACGAGGACGCCGTCAAACCCTACACGGATCCGAACGTCGAAATGACGCTGGAAGAAGCCTACGAAGCAGGCTCTGTCCCCATTCGACTCTTCATGTCACGACAAATCATGGTGGCCAAGAACATTGACGATGTGTTGATGTTTTATCGGTACATGGATTCAGATGCGTCGGTGCCTGAATCCTTTGAAGACGTCCCGATGCGAGTACTGCTGCCTGCGTTCATTGTCAGTGAACTAAAAGTCGCATTTCTGCTGGGATTCCAAATCTACTTGCCATTCTTGATTGTCGATTTGGTTGTCGCCAGTGTAACAATCTCGATGGGAATGTTGATGTTGCCACCGACAGTGATCGCACTCCCGCTCAAACTACTGCTATTCGTATTGGTGGATGGTTGGCGACTGGTAGTAGAAATGTTGATGAACAGCTTCGGCACATTCTTGTAACGCAATTTGGATACTGAAACGCGATGATGGACTCTGCTGCGGTCATGGATTTGTGCCGCTCTGCTCTGATATCTGCAATGCTGATCGCCGCCCCGATCTTGATCGTTGGCTTGGTCGTCGGGCTGGTCATAGGTTTGCTTCAAGCCTTGACACAGGTCCAAGATCAAACCGTTTCCTTCGTCCCAAAACTCTTGGCGACGGCGGGCGTGCTGGTGCTGTGCATGCCGTGGCTGATGAGCCGAATGGTTGAATTCACTCGCGAGATCATTCAGAACGCCGGTATGCCGTAATGGATTGGCTATCACAAAGTTTTGTTGACCACTTTTTGCTCAGCACACTTGTATTCGCTCGCGTGTGCGCCCTGCTGCTAGCCGTTCCCGCTTTGACTCGCAGCGTGCCCAAGCGAATCAAATTGCTGATGGTGATTGCGTTGACGGCCGTCGTGGTTCCGGCGGTTGCCAGTGGAACACCAGGCGTCGAAGTCCACCAGCCAGTTGAATGGTGTATCGCGCTGCTGCGCGAAGCGATCTTGGGGCTCTTGATCGGCACCGCTGTGCAATTGATCATCGTCGGGATCCAATTCTCAGGAGAATTCATGTCCAATTCCGGCGGCTTGCAACTGGGACAATCCGCCGACGCAGACGCTATTCCAACCATGGCAAAATTCGTTGGGCTGTTGGCCGTTGCGATTCTGTTTGCGGCTGGCGGACATAGACTTTTGATTGGAGCACTTCTGGATAGCTTTCACGAAATGCCTCCTGGGAATGTGTCACTGAACACATCGATGATCGATTTGCTGATCACCCAGATCACGGTTGGCACGATCGCGGGAATCAAACTTGCTGCACCGGTTGTTGCGGCAATGTTGCTAATGAACATCATCACCGGACTCATCAGCCGCACACTGCCACAGATCAACGTGCTTGCGATCGGCTTGAGCGTCAATGCGTTAGCGTTCCTGGTGGTCACGGCGTTGACCATTGGATCAGCCGGATTGATTTTCCAAGACGAACTTGTGCGCGTGACTGAACGCATCGTGGATCTCTGGTAACCGAGAATGGCAGAACACCTGCAAGAAAAAAAGCATGCTCCTACCGCTCGTCGCCGCAAGAAGGCGCGTGAGTCGGGACAAGTTGCCAAGAGTCAAGAACTTTCTTCCGCCGCCATGCTGCTGATTGCGATCGGTTGCCTTTGGTATTTCGGTGGAACGATGGCTGGCCACTTGGCGGCAACGATGACAGAAACTTTCTCTAATCCACAACTTGGCGGCTACGACATTGCCTCGGCACAACACTCATTCATGCGAATAGGAGCGAGGCTATTTTACGCAGCCGCGCCGCTGCTGTTGACGCTGATGGGCTGCGCGATCTTGGTAAACATTTCACAAACGGGTTTCATTTTTTCGCTCTCGCGAGCCACCCCCAAACTCAAGCATATCAATCCGTTTTCGGGTGCCGCACGCATCCTGTCTTTAGGATCTTTGGGGAAACTTGGCTTTGGATTGGTCAAGTTGACCGCCATCATCGCGGTAGCCTACATCGCTGCATCGCATTACGTAGGGCGTTTGATCCACATGGGCAGCTATTCATTGCCACAAATCGCTCAAGTCCTGTTCGAGAGCATTCTGGGCGTTTGCCTCTGGATTGGGCTCGGATTATTGCTACTTTCGCTTATCGACTATGCCGTCCAACGCTGGCGTCATGAACAAGAACTGATGATGACCGACGAAGAACTTCGCGAGGAAATGCGGGAAATTGAGGGCGATCCGATCATGGTCAACCACCGCCGAATGCTCCAGAAAAAGCTCGTGGTTCAGCAAAGCCGCTAAATGCACAAGGCGTTTTATCGGCCAAAGACAAATTACGATCCAACCATTGACGCCCCAACGCTCGGGTGTCTAACATAAGGCCATGACTCGCACACCAATTATCTTGTCGCTACTGCTGGGACGCCTTAACGGCGGGCGATAAGGGTTTGGACTTACGAGTCATATCATCGAACACGAACCCGAGTCGCCCAGCGACTCGGGTTTTTTTATGCTTGACCCCAGATCGCTAGACGATGATTCCCAACAAGGACATCTAATGTCGCAAACTGCTCCCAACCAAAATTCAACATCGATGGCAACCAACACCTCTGAAAAACGTCAGATCCGGATCTTTGACACCACACTGCGTGACGGTGAACAGTCGCCGGGCGCTAGCATGAACCTATCAGAGAAGCTTGAAGTCGCGCAAATGCTGACGGACTTGGGTGTCGATATCATCGAAGCCGGATTCCCCATCGCATCGCCCGGAGACTTCGAAGCGGTCAAGCAGATTGCTCAAACCGTTCGCGGGTCAACGATATGTGGGCTTGCGCGCTGCAGTGACAAGGACATTGATGCAGCTTGGAATGCTGTGAAATATGCACCGTCATCACGAATTCATGTCTTTTTAGCTACCAGCGCGATCCACCGTGAATTCAAACTGCGAATGACTCCCGACGAGATCGTGGAACGAGCAGTGGCAGGCGTCAAGCGAGCCGTTGATTACTGCGATGATGTGGAGTTTTCGCCAGAGGACGCGTGTCGAACTGAATACGATTTCTTGTGCCGCGTGGTAGAGGCGGCCATTGATGCCGGAGCCACAACAATCAACATTCCGGACACCGTTGGTTACGCCACGCCAGGCGAAGTTTACGACCGAATCCGAATGCTGATCGATCGTGTTCCCAACATGGACAAAGCGATCATCAGCACTCATTGCCATGATGATTTGGGATTGGCGGTCGCCAACAGCTTGGCGGGTGTGGCAGCCGGAGCCGGGCAGATCGAATGCACCATCAACGGGATCGGCGAAAGAGCGGGCAATGCCGCGCTGGAAGAAATCGTGATGGCGATGAAAACTCGGAACGATTTCTTCAATTGCGAAACGCGAATCGATTCGACAAGACTGGTCCCAGCAAGTCGTCTGGTAAGCAAAACAACGGGCATGAATGTTCAGCGAAACAAAGCGATTGTTGGCCGCAACGCTTTCGCACACGAATCGGGCATCCACCAAGACGGCATGCTGAAGGAACGGACAACTTATGAGATCATGTCTCCCGAAGAAGTTGGTTTCTCCAAGACCGATTTGGTACTTGGCAAGCACAGTGGCCGGGCGGCTTTAGCAGACCGCGCCAAAACGCTTGGCTACAGCATGACTGGCGAGCAGCTGCAAACTGTTTTTGAAGAATTCAAGGTGTTGGCAGATAAGAAAAAGGAGATCTATGACGGCGATATCGTTGCTTTGATTCAAAAACAGATCAGCACCGATGTGAACGAACAATGGAGTCTTGACTCGTATGAAGTCACAAGCGGAACGACGCTTGAACCCAAAGTACGCGTGACGCTCAAACATGGCGACCAAGCGCACACCGAAGAAGTCCAGCAGGGTGACGGCCCCGTGGATGCCGCTTTTTGGGCGGTAGAAAAAATCACCGGCATCAAGGTTGTGTGCAAGGATTTTCGGGTTCGCAGTGCAACCCTCGGGCGTGATGCGATCGCGGAAGTGAACCTTGAAGTCGACCACAAAGGCAAGGTCTATCGCGGAGTCGGTGTCAACACGGATAGTGTGGAAAGTACGATCGCTGCGCTATTGAACGCCATCAACCGAATCATCTCGGAAAAAGATCTAAAGTCCTAGCGATCGAAAATCATGACTGCGGAGCCCGGGACTTGCTTACTTGCTCAAGTCCTCGGGATCTTGCCAATCGATTGTTTCCTGGATGTTTTCTAGTTCTTCAAAGACGCCCTCGCCGAACGACGGCCCATCGGATTCTTCAACGGGAAACCGTAGTTCGCCGGTATGTGGATCGGCTTGCAGCTTCATTGAATCCTCGCTGACATCAAATCCTTGGTCGCTTGAAGTATGATCGGCTAGATCAACTTCGATCACATCTGGCTCCGTGTCTGGCTCACTGGACAGCAAATCACCAACGTCCAGCGGCGCGTCATCGGCATCCATCTCTATTTGATCAGCATCCGGCATTCGGTCTAAAACTGAATCATCAATCAACTCGACATCGTCCACCTCGGTGGCTTGGATTTCGTCGATCGTGGGTGACGGATCAAGCTCAACAGGCGGATCCTCTTCACCCAACGTTGATCCATCTTCCAAGTCAGGCTCGTTGGCGACTTCCATCAAGCTGGATTCGTCTTTGGTCTGTTCGTCGAAAACAGATGCGTCATCGTCGCCCTCATCCAAATCATCTTCCGACCAAGTATCCGAGGTCGCGGGGTCTACATTCTCGACAACATTCTGGTATGGCTGTTCGTAGACACCAGCTACCTGCCCAAGATCTGTTTGCCAAGTCGGCTCGGGATACTCGATCGCCGGCTGCTCCAACGCGGG
>CAYNNP010000060.1:18283-27743 GCA_964398215.1 uncultured Pirellulaceae bacterium
TCTTCAAACTCGGTTTGGTCAACGGTTTCCAAATAGGCTGGATCTGTTTCTGCAGGATCGTCAATCGTGTCTTCAACCAACGATTCTTCGTCCAACTCATCATCGGATTCCGTCAATTCCGTCGCAGCTTCTTCGTGATCGTATTCATCCACTTCTTCCGCAGCAGGTTCATCCACTTCGTCTGCCGCGCTGTCTTGGGAAGCGAACATTCCAGCTGCGCCAGCAGCCAATGCCGCGGCACCGGTGGCGACACCAGGTAATATCGAACCCGACGAATCATCTTCTTCGTCAGCAGTTTCATCGCTTGGTTGTTCGTATCCACTGGATTCAGACACCTCGTCGACAAACTCTTGCTCGTTCTCAACCAACGATTCTTCAACCAACTCATCATCGGGTTCCGTCAATTCCGCCGCAGCTTCTTCGTGATCGTATTCATCCACTTCGTCCGCGGCGGCAGGTTCATTGACTTCGTCTGCCGCACTGCCTTGGGAAGCGAACATTCCAGCCGCGCCAGCAGCCAATGCCGCGGCACCGGTGGCGACACCCGGCAATATCGAGCCCGACGAACCATCTTCTTCGTCAGCAGTTTCATCGCTTGGTTGTTCGTATCCACTAGATTCGGACACCTCGTCGACAAACTCTTGCTCGCCTTCAACAACAATTTCTTCTTCGACAATCTCAACAACACTATCCGTTTCATCATCTACTGTGGATTCTGACTCAGGCACCTCCTCCTCATAGGACAACTGAGCCTCATCGTCATCCAGCCATTCGCTGTCGGTGCCAACACCCTCGGTACCCAATGCAATTGTTTCGGCGACAAAAGCGTTTCCATTCTCATCGTCGTCAATGGGCTCTTCGACAGACGATCCAAAAATTTCGTCAACGTTATCGCGCAGAACCTGACGACCAAGCTCAATTGCGCGTTCTTCGCTCCAACCGTTTGCAACCACAAACTCATCCGCCAGAACACCCGCCAACACTCGGCGGTACATATCGAATTTCGGCCAAACGAATTCCAGTTTGTAGGCGTCGCTGTAGTATCCGATTTGATTGTTGCGTGGCACAGCTTCCAAGCGTGCCGTTGCATCGCGCCGAATGAACGAAGGCGTGTTGCTATACCACCAATGCCCATTGGTAATCACATTCGGAAAAATCCATGCGTAGCTGCACAACTCTTGATTCGTGACGCTTGCCAATACCGAAACCGGAAACTTGACATCGGAAAATGTGCCGAACAATTCACGATATTGAATCATCGAAACCCGGCTGTCATAAAGGTCTTGACCCTGATAGACACCCTTCGGATAGACGCCACGGTTCACACCAATCATCAAATCAAAAGGTAGATTGTGGTGGTCGCACAACTCTGCCAAGGTCCAAAAGATTCGCCGCGAAACAGCTACTTGATCCGCTTCCGACGAACTTGCACCAAGCCGCATCACTTGATCCAAAGCGATCGACGCGCGACCATCCCCGATGGGCTTGGGTTCAAAACTCGGCGGCAACGAAATCGCACATGCTTTCGCACCAGAAGCCACAAAATGCTCGAAGCGTTGTTCCAGCGAGGCACGCAAACTCGACAAAGACCCATCCAATTCGATACCCGTACACGCTTGCAATCGCTCCTGAGTCTCGCGCTTGCCAAGATGGAAAACCAAATCGTCAGTGCGCAAGCATGGAATGTAGGTTGACGTATCAAAACCTTCCAGGTCATCGTCAAAATCATTCGTCAAGAACACAGCGGCAACGTTACTTTTATCCAAGACCGTTTGCGCCCACTCCGCGCCGCTCATGCGTTCCTCGGCCGCATCGTACAAAGCTTCCCAGTTCGAATCATCAATCACAGAATCTTCAAAACCAAAAAACTCACGGCAGATATCAATTAGCCATCGATAGTTCGCCGTGTTCTCGATGTTCGGAAGCCCTCGCACCAAACGGCGGACCAGCTCACGCGGCCCAATGTCGGACTCTTCGATTTCCTCACGCGGCATGCCCGCCGAATGCACCAATTCGGTGTAGTAGTGGTAGCCCAAGATATCCGCCAAAGTGCTGGACGCAGGGCTGTGTGGATTGATGTGGGTGTGCGGATCAACCAACCGAATAGCAGAGAGTGCTTCGTAGATGGAGTCGCGAGCTGACTGGGACATATCGATGGACAACTAAAAAGAACAAGTGGAGTTATGATTGGATGCAACCTGTTTCCAATCCACAAGATACTTGCAAAGCGCCTTTAACGCTCCCGTTCTATCGCGACAGAGGGGCAACAAACCAGAAAAACGCCCGATTATCCCGCGAAATCGAACAACTCAGGTGCTAATTCGATTCCAAACTGCCAAGCCTGCCGCACCGCGATTCTTGTATCGATTCGTCGGTTTATGTCGACTGTTGAAAGCAACCGGCTTCGGGATTCGCAGAATTGTTTTCGCTGGCACATTCTGATTGTTACAATGGAATCTGTCGCACAGAAACGCGAGCACCAGATCTATTGGCAGGAGTTAGTGAAAATGGGTTTCGATGAAGAACCGAAAAATCCTCTGCCTAACACTCCAGACCCAACTGGTGAAACGCTCGACCCACATCTCCAACCGAATCAATCTGATGATACGGATACCTTCATCCAAAGAATCGATGCCCCTAGTAGTGCGAGTGCGCTGAATCAAGAACACTACACTCCGTCATTGACGACCATCAACGCAGAAGAAGATCAGAAGCTTGATCCTGCAAAGCCAAAAATGGCTCGGCAAAGCAAAACCAAGGCTGGCGAATCAACCGGCCGACGCATCGATCCCATCATCCAAAGCTTCATGTTGATGGTCACAATGGGAGTGATGCTTTTAGCTGCTCGCTTTGCTGTTCCCGGTATCGTTGAAGAGATCCGCTACGCGTGGCACCGCGGTGAATTAAGAGCGGAATACGAAACAGGAACCGAGGGGCTGAAAAACGTTTCACTCGACGCGCTTAGCGAAGCCTACCAGATGGTGACCGCCGCAGTCGGACCAAGCGTAGTTCACATTGACGTCAAACGATCACCTACCACTGCTAACGAACAAGTCCTGGCGCTTCACGTCCCGCAGCCATCAGACCAGGGCAGCGGAGCCGTGATTGACATCGAAGGCTACATCCTGACCAACCGGCACGTTATCGCCGACGGCAACGAAATCACAGTCACACTCAGCGACGGCCGGCGAGTCCCCGCTGCGCTGGTCGGCAGCGATTCCTTGACCGACCTAGCTGTGTTGAAAGTAGACGCCGATGGGCTGATACCGATTAAATGGGGCAATAGCGATCGGTGCCGTGTCGGGTCGCCAGTCTGGGCCGTCGGCAGTCCATTTGGACTCGACCGAACCGTAACATTTGGAATCTTAAGCGGCAAGCATCGAAAGGTGCGTGCCAGTACTCAGTGGCAAGACTTCATGCAAAGTGATGTTGCTGTGAACCCAGGTAACAGTGGTGGCCCGTTGGTTGATTCCCGAGGAACGATGATCGGAATCAACACTGCGATTGTTGGCGATACCTACCAAGGCGTCAGTTTTTCGATTCCCAGTTCTGTCGCCAAGAAAGTGTATGAAGGAATTCTCAAAACCGGGCGCATGCAACGCGGTTGGCTAGGCGTCGCTCTAACGGAAGTCCCCGACGATCTGCTGGTCGGCAACAAACCAAGAATCCGTGGTGCCTTAGTATCCGGAATCGCAGAAGGACCCTCACCCGCTGCGGCCGCGGGCATCACCCAGGATGACATCATCGTCGAAATAGACGAACAAGAAATCCGAGACGTCGGCCACCTCATGCGGATCATCGGAAGCACAACGGTCAATTCCACCGTGAACGTAAAAGTCGTCCGAGATTCGGCCGAATTGACGTTCGCTGTGCGGTTAAATGCCCGCCCTGCCGAGTTCAATGCCCCATAAAACCGCATTGCGCGTTTTACAATAGTTGGCAATCAAATTCTGTACTTCTACGCCTATAATGTTCGTAGGCACGCTCTGTAGCCCCCGCGCGCTCAGGCTGCCTCGACACAAAAAACCACTTTCATTTTGTCTTAGCTCCATGAAACCTATCACGCTTGCCGTTTTTGCACTTTGCTGCGTTCTGAATCCCAGTGTCTATGGTGATGACCCAAAAGCCACTTCAATTGGGATCGCCAAAGAGAAACCAAAATCTGGACCAGCAGTCAAAGTCGCTGATGGTTACATGGTTCCCTACACTGCAAAAATACCTGGCACCGACGTCAGCTTTGAAATGATCCCTGTGCCTGGCGGCAAATACAAAATGGGAAGCCCCGACGATGAAGAGGGCCGCAACGATGATGAAGGACCGCAGATCGATGTCATCGTAGCGCCAATGTGGGTCGCCAAGACCGAGGTCAACTGGGCGCAATACAAAGAGTACATGGAACTGTACGGGATCTTCAAAGAATTCGAGTCAAAAGGAATTCGCAAAGTCGACGACAAAAACAAAGTCGACGCGATCACCGCTCCAACCGAACTGTATGACGCCACGTTTACCTTCGAGTACGGTGAAGAAGACGAACAACCGGCTGTGACCATGACCCAGTACGCAGCTCAGCAGTACACAAAATGGTTAAGCCTGACGACGGGCCAACAGTACCGGTTGCCAACCGAAGCAGAATGGGAATACGCCGCCCGCGCAGGCACAACCACTGCCTACAGCTTTGGCGATTCGGCCGACGACATCGATGACTTCGCATGGTTCTTTGACAACTCGAATGAGGGCCCTGTAAAAGTCGGAAGCAAAAAACCCAATGCATTCGGATTGCACGACATCCATGGCAGCATCGCCGAATGGACCGTCAACAAATATGACGAAAATGGGTACGTCGCCTTTGCAAAAAAGCAACCGATCAATGCCACCCAGGCCGTTGTCTGGCCCGATGAATCCTCTCCCTGTGTTGTTCGAGGCGGTAGCTGGGAACTGGACGCCGAAGATCTCCGCAGTGCCGCTCGCCTGGCATCCAACGATGAAGAGTGGAAATCAGAAGACCCCAACTTTCCTCGTAGCCCATGGTGGTTCACCAGCGATCCAGCACGCGGCGTTGGAATGCGACTGTTTCGGTCCTACGAGCCACTGCCCAAAGAAACGATCGCCAAATTCTGGGAAGCAAGCGCCGAAGATGTTCTGGGTGACATCGAATCTCGTATCTCTGGCGGACGTGGCGGCATGGGCTTGGTCGACAAAGATCTGCCCAACGCAATCGAAAAACTAAAGAAGTAAACGTTTGACTGAACTATGTGTTCACAGTTCATCGCTACTACCTAAAACTCACTCTCTTCCATAACAAGCAATACTCGTGATTGAAAACATTGCGTTGGTTGGCGCTACAGGAGCGGTCGGCCGCATCGTTCTCGAACAATTGGAACTTCGAAACTTCCCCTACAAACGACTCAAGCTGCTCGCTTCCGAGCGGTCTGTTGGGAAAGAAGTCACCGTCAAAGGCGAGACCCTGAAAATCGAGTTACTTGAACCAAATGCGTTCAAGAACATCGACTTGGTGATTGCCAGTACACCGGACGAAGTTTCCGCTGAATTCGCAAAGTGGGCCGTCGATGCCGGCGCCATTGTCGTGGATGAAAGCGGATTTTGGCGAATGGACCCCAACGTTCCATTGGTGATTCCAGAAGTCAACCCGGACGCGGTAGACGGTCACCAAGGAATCATCGCTAGCCCAAACTGCAGCACTACTCAGATGGTTGTCGCGCTCGCACCGCTGCACAATGCAGCCAGAGTACGCCGCGTCGTTGTCAGCACTTACCAAGCAACAAGTGGCGCAGGACTGGCTGGCAATGACGAACTCAACAGCAGCACTCGCAGCGCGTTGATCGGACAAACATTTCCACCCGAAACGTTTCAGCATCCCATCGGATTCAATCTGATTCCCCAAATCGGATCCGAAAAACACGAAGGCTACACCAGCGAAGAAATGAAGATGGTGTATGAAACCCGCAAGATCATGGGAGACGACGAAATTCAAGTCTGCCCGACCGCAGTCCGAGTTCCAGTTTCGGTTGGACATAGCGAATCGATCTTGGTGGAAACCGAAAAACCGCTGACAGTCGAAGAAGCTACCCAACTCTTTCATGACGCGCCAGGCGTCACTGTCATCGATGACCTAGCGTCTAAACAGTATCCAATGCCGCGCGACTGCGATGGCAAAGACGATGTGTTCGTTGGCCGGATCCGTCGTGACATCAGCGGTTCAGGTGGCATCGCTTTTTGGTGCGTTAGCGATAACCTCCGCAAGGGTGCCGCGACCAACGCCGTCCAGATCGCTGAACTAATGGTGAATCGTTCTGCCGCCACCACGTAACGTGACCTGAACGCATTTAAGGCGTCATTCAATGTCGCGTACTTTCCGTATCACGGTTGCTTACGACGGGACCGAATTCGCTGGCTGGCAAGTTCAGCCAAACCAGCGGACGATCCAAGACTGTCTTGAAAAGGCGACCGAGAGTATCACGGGCGAACGCCCTCGTATCATCGGCAGTGGCCGAACAGATGCTGGCGTTCATGCGCTCGCTCAAGTCGCTAGCTGCAGGTTGCAAACCTGGAAAGCGCCAGCAGATGCACTTGGCAGAGCGTTGAACACTCAGTTACCAAGTTCGATTGTGGTGCATCGGTGTGAAGACGCAGACGACGACTTTCACGCCATTGCCAGCGCAACCAGCAAGCGTTACCGGTATCAAATTCAGATCGGCGGCAACCGTGATCCGCATTTATGCAGAACGTGGTGGCGAGTACAGCATGACTTGGATATCAACGCGATGACCGAAGCAGCAAATCGCATCGTAGGCGAAAAAGACTTTGCCAGCTTCCAAGCCAGTGGTGCCGTCGTTTCGTCGACAATCCGAAACGTCACTGGGTGTGACTTGATCGAATTGTCGTCACCTGTGAACTGCGACACCAACCCATGTCATCTTGTGGCCATTGAAGTCGAAGCCAACGGATTTCTGTACAACATGGTTCGCAACATCGTGGGCACGCTAGTCGAAGTTGGCCGCGGTAAACACGCACCAACATGGATCGATCAAGTTATCGCTGCGAAAAATCGCGACGCGGCTGGACCTACATCACCCGCAAACGGCCTGTTTCTTAAATGGGTCGCCTATTCGAATTGGCGAAGTGATGGGAATCAGCCACGCCAATCGACTCACGGTGCCAACTGAGCCTTGGTTGCAATCTGATAGGCTCGTATCAAGAACACCAATCGACAGACCATTCCGGCTGCGACCGACACCACGAAACTGATCGCGGCCGTCTGTAAGCTTGGCTCTGGAAAAGACAAGTTGGCCCCGATCAAAACAAACAGCCCGACAATCGAGGCTATGAAACTATCATTGGGCCGATTGATGGCCAACAGTCCGTTAGTAGCGACGAAGCTGACTCCCAGCAGCGGCATGGCCAGTCCCAATGTCGCCGTCACCCAATTGCGACCGTTGTAGTGTTCTTGAAAGAACTCCGAATACTTTGAACTGAAGAACAACTCTGTCAAGGCTTCACCAAACACCAACAGAAACCCAGCAAACCCTATCAAAACGACCGTGATAAAAGCACCGTAACGCAACAGAACTCGGCGAAGGCCTGGCCAACCATTGTTCACAAACTCTTGTGCTGCTCGTGGTGCTAGCAGGCTGGACACGCCTAGCAAAAATGGATTCGCCAACATCACGATCGTAAAGCACGCAAAGAACACACCGGCGGAAGCTTCACCCAACATGAACATCAAAATCCAAACACAAGCGTACATGATCACAGTGGAACAAAAATTCTCTCCTGCAACCCAACGACCATAGCGAAAGTTTTCTCGCATCTGCGAGACTGCCGCTGTTCGGGAAAACTGAAACTGCTCTCGATAGATGAACCACCAGACACACAGCCCGACCACGTTGACACACCCAATCGCTATGAACACTGAAACAGCACTCACGTTAGAAGTTGCAACCAACGTCATCAACGAAATCAAGAACATGGCCGCAAACACACACTCCATCAGCGCGGACGCCTTCACTGCTAGGTTTGCCAATAACCAACGCCGTGAAAACTCTCTTAGCAATTGCAGCGGCGCCAACGCACAGACCACAAGCAACGCCAGTCCAACATTGCCTGGCAAGACATTCGTGCCAACTTGCACGATAAACAGAATTCCGGTGCCAGCCAGCACCAAGGCTGCAACCAGCAACGAAAACACCAACGCGCTTGCGGACAATCGCCTGCGGTCGGTCTCAGCGACTTTTTGATTGAAAACGGTCAGCGGGGTTGTCACTAGCGCCTCATGAATCCCAATCAAGATCATCAAGATGCCAAAAGCACTCGAATAATAGCCAAGCTGTTCTTCAGAGCCGGGACCAAAACGCCCACCAACTGTCATCGATGCGAGCAATCTGGTGACACTAAAAATACCTTGAGCAACCAAGGCCCAGACAACCGCCATTGGAAGTTTGCTGAGCAAACGAGAGTTCTTGATCGGCGCATCGCAGTCCAGGTCGGCAGCCGGAAACTGCTCATCCTGCTGACTTTCGCTGTCTGTGGGTGGGTCGATCAAGGAGTTTTGGGGCATGCAGGTCAGTATAGTTCGCGATCACACACGAAAATCTCTCGCTAACAGGCTGATAGAGAATCTCCGTACAAAACCGCCAATTCAACGAATATGACAAATTTGAGGTGTATAAAGACGATCGACAACCAGGAATCATCCAAGTTATCGCCCTAATCGTCAAAATTCGAATTCACCGCCCACAATCATAGCGCTACATTTGAAGCAGCTATATGTATCTTCCTGCCTAAACTCTTTGATCGTCCTTTTCGCATGTCTTTGCTGCTAGTCATTGATGGTTACAACGTTGTCCCGCCAATCGCGCCGCCAGGTCGGTCCACTGGTCAGGATTGGCTTCAACAAGAACGCATGGGACTGGTACGTCGACTTGCCGATCACTTACCTAAGAAGATTGCGGACCAAACGTGCGTCGTATTCGACGCTGCCAATCCGCCGCGTGATCGCGCCGCTGAGTTTCAGTTCCAGGGGATAACGGTCCGCTTCGCTGTAGGCTATCCCCAAGCAGACGACTTGATCGAAGAAATCATCCAGCAACACACCTCGGCAAAGCGATTGACGGTCGTCTCGTCAGATCATCGGATTCACGTCAGCGCCAAACGACGCGGCGCAACGCCTTTTGATTCAGAGCCCTGGTTCGACGCGCTGCTCGATGGACGACTTCAACTTGCAATCTCCAGGACAGAATCGGGGCAGGGCAGGGCGGTTGAAAAAACAAAACCAGAACCAAACGTCAGCGACAAAGACGTAGGCTCGTGGATGAAAGAATTCGGATTCGACGACTAAACAGATCGCCAAATGCCTTAGATCGCAATTCGTTATCTGGCGCCGAATTCACGAACGTGCTGAGAGGTAACGTCGACTAGCTTGCCTTCGAGTAACCCATGCTGC